>JAUVIQ010000216.1 GCA_030592655.1 Planctomycetales bacterium
GAGGATGACGGCTTCAGCGCTCTTGAGAGCCTTCGCCAGGTCCGGCTGGACGCGGATGTCGGCGACGCCGTCCTGGTTGTGAAAGAACCTTGCCCATGAGTGCCCCGGGGCCGGATATGTGTCCTGGCTTTCCAACTCGTACCAGTGTTCGACGTACGGGTCGTGCACTCTCATCTCTGCGCCCATTTCCGTCAGGCGACGAACGACCATTTCCGAGCCGCTGTAGCGTGTGTCTCCTACGTCCTGGCGATAGCTGGCGCCGCAGATAAGCACTTGAGCGCCGGCGATATACCGCCCCATATTGCGTAAGGCGTCGCGGGTCAGCGTCGCTACGTGCAGGCTACGGGTGTCGTTGATGTCGATAGCGGCGGTGGACATTTTGAATACGTCGTCGCCGTCGTCAAAGCCCAGGATGTGTTTGTATGCCCAATATCCAAGCCCGCCGTCTTTTGGCAGGCAATATCCGCCGATTCCCGGTCCCGGGAAGATGATGTTGCTGTGAGTCGGTCGCATCTTGATGGCCTTGACTACTTTGGTCAGGTCCACTCCGTTCCGCTCGGAGAACAGGCTCCATTCATTCAGGAAAGCCAGCGTCGTCGCGCGGTATGAATTCTCGATGATCTTGGTGGTTTCCGATTCGATTGGGCGGTCCATCACCGTCAGCGGGAATTTTTCGGTGTTGAGCACTTCTTTGAGGAATTTTTCGACTCGTTTGCGTGCGGTGGAGTTGCATCCGCTGCATACGCGCCAGAAATCGCGGATACTGGAGACGTATTCCTTTCCGGGCATGACGCGCTCGAAACTGTGGGCGAGCAGGGGGGTAGCCTTGATTTTCCGTGCGGCGAATGCTCGCTTGAGAATGGGCCAGGCGACGAATTCGGTCGTTCCCGGCGCGACGGTGGTCTCGATAAGCACCATGCACTTTGGCTGGATTTTCTGACCGATGGTTCGCATCGTCGCTTCAAGTGCGCTCATTTCCGTCCATCCGGTGCGCATGTCGCCCAGGTCGTGCTTGGTATAGTCGCACTGGACGTCAATAATGACGCAATCGGCCAGTTTCAGACAGTCGCTGTTGAACGTAGCCGTGAGGGTCTTCTTCTCCAGCACGCATCGGGCGATCATCGGCTCGACTTTGGGGTCTTCTGCCTTGACGGGCGAGACGCCTCGATTCAGCAGGGGAATCTTCCAGTAACTCCGCGTGCTGGGCCTCTGGCATCCGATGACGAATTTTCCGCTCTTTCCCTTCTTGTCGGTCGTGTCGGCTACGACCGCCGCCATTACCGCACCGACAAAGCCAACGCCCATTACCACGACGATTTCCTTACCCTCTGCACGGGCCTTTTTCGTCAGGCCCTGGAGTCGCCGCATTTCAGAGGTATATTTATCCTTTCCGGGGATACTGAATTTTTCACCGGTTGGGCTAATAGAATATTCCGCCATAATTATTTCCTTTCACCGTCCTGCAGGGATGGTATCTGTTATTTGTTTTTTTTGAGTGCTCTGAACAGGTCGGCGAGGATTTTCTGTTCGAGTTGGTGGTCGCGTCCGGTTCTTTGCCATCTCTGGTCCTGCTCGGCGGTAACAGCGGCGGCTTCGTCGGCGGGCGTCCGGTTCGGCACGTCGTTATCGACAGTTAACGGCTGCATTTGACGAATGGCGTCAACGTCCTGTCTCTCGATGTACACTTGAACATCGGCAAACACCATTTCACCCTTTTGGCGGATTCGCATCTGCGCGACTTTACGGGCGGGGGTGGTGCCAAGCAAACGGTCCCTGGCCGCATCGACCGCTTTAGGTCGGCTGACGATTTTGCCCGATTCGGCATCGGCAGAGGCGATGGAAAAGTATTGCCCCAGAACGGTCCTGCCCGCCCTGAACGCCTCTGCGTAATCGACCTCGCCCAACGGTTCCGAACTGAACTGCGGACCCTGACATCCGACAATCCCCGCAACTATTGCTACCAGCAATAATCTCAGTTTTTTCATGATCCCGATCTCCTCATAATACAGTTCCGATCACAAGCGTATCTTTTTTACCCCCATCCGTCAACGCGCGTTTCACGACAGGCTTGGCAGGGATGCAGCAAACCTGATGGTACTTGTCCGTTTTTTGTTCTGCTTGGGCTATTGCTTTCGTTTGACTTCGATCACTGGCGAGCATGCAATAAACTTGGGTATTTCCAGGCCCGCGTCGCCAGGCTTCAAAGGTTCTGTTGTTATGATCGCTTGCACCCAAAATGTTTCTCCCCGACCCTTCTGTGGTGTTCCGAAGTGGGCAAATGCAGAGAAATGCCCGTCTGGATTTAGATTCGGCGACTCCTGTATCCAAAAATGATTGTCATGAGAACGAATCAGGACACGAACATGGAACTCATCGGATCCGGCAACTCCTTCTGAAACACCCCTGATATTTTCCCTGTGGCTACTTAATATCTCTCCGCTTTCCGGCTTTGTGATCATAACAGTAGGACGTTGCCCGAAAAACAGTTTTACGCGTGAATCTTTGAACAGCAGGGTTCCCTGCTTTGGGCGTTGAATTATAACTTTCTTTGATCCATCCTTGACCATTTCAATTTCTTGAAATGCCAGATCGGCATTTGCGATGGCGGCTTTAGCATCAGTCAGTGTCATTTCCACCACATTCGGGACTCGCACGGTTATCAAATGCACGAAAACCACCGCCAGTATTAAAGCCGCTGACGCCATGACCCAAAAATAGAAATAACCTCCGCGCTTAACTACAAACAGAACCAGCGGGGGAATCACTATGGCCAATGCAAGTGCCGTAACCAGGATGGGATTACTCATATGGAAACGCCTGAACAAGGCTATCAAGATATGGGTAAGTATGCCGCCACCGATGCTGACCGACAGATTAATGGTAATTGACGTTACATTGGCGGACATTCCTGCGGATTTATTATCACTCATTTATTTATCTCCCGCTATGACATTGATTAACCTGTGGACAAGACGGAATTTTAACTCCAATGATTTATTCCAGGTTGTTTTCCTGTCCGGCGGAGTAGTTCGGTGCCTCGTGCGTGATTGTGATATCGTGGGGGTGGCTTTCCGAAAGCGATGCCGATGAGATGCGGGTGAACTTCGCCTTCGTTCGAAGTTCCTCGATATTCTTCGTTCCGCAGTGATCCATTCCACTTCGCAGCCCGCCGATTAACTGATAGACGTAATCGCCCAAAGGCCCCCGGTATGGAACCCGCCCTTCGACACCTTCGGGTACGAGTTTGTCGCGGTCGGCTTGGCCCGCCTGCCCGTAGCGGTCAGCGGAACCCGCGATCATAGCGTCCATCGAACCCATGCCGCGATAGGTCTTGAACCGTCTTCCCTTGTAAATAACAAGCCGACCCGGCGACTCGTCCAGACCGGCGAAGAGGCTCCCCATCATAACCGCCGACGCCCCGGCGGCGATGGCCTTGGTGATGTCGCCGCTGTGCCGGACGCCTCCGTCGGCGATTACCGGTATGCCGTGTTTGTCAGCCACTGCCGCACAGTTACCAACAGCGGTAATCTGTGGAACGCCGACGCCGGTAACGACGCGGGTAGTACAGATAGCGCCGGGGCCGATTCCGATGCGCAGTGCGTCTGCGCCTGCGGCGATAAGGTCCTCTGCCGCGTCGGCTGTGGCGATGTTTCCCGCGATTACGTCGATCTTGTGGGCCGACTTAATCTGCCGGACTGTTTCGGCGACGATTTCCTTGTGTCCGTGCGAGGTATCGACCACGATCACGTCAACGTCTTTGGCTATCAGGTCTTCAACTCGTTCGAAGTCCAGCAGCCCGACTGCCGCACCGACGCGAAGCCGGCCTCGGGAATCCTTGCAACTTCTCGGGAATTGGCGCAGTTTGTCGATGTCCCGCATTGTAATGAGTCCGGAGAGATTTCCGTCGGCATCGACAAGCAGGAGTTTTTCGATCTTGTGACGGTTGAGGATTTTCTCGGCCTCATCGAGTTTGGTTTCCGGTGGGGCGGTTACGAGGTTTTCGGATGTCATGGCGTCGCGGATGACGCGATCCGTATCGAGGAATTTCATGTCGCGCCTCGTCAGGATGCCGACCAGTTTAGCGTCGCCGGTAACGATTGGGATACCGGAGACATTGTGCTTTGCCATCAATTCACGGACACGGGCGGTCGATTCGTCGGGAGGAAGCGTAACCGGGTCGGTAATAACGCCGTTTTCGCTGCGCTTTACTTTCTCGACTTCGAGGGCCTGGGACTTGCGGGAAAGGTTTCGATGGATAATGCCTATCCCGCCTTCCTGCGCCAGGGCGATGGCCAGGGCCGACTCGGTAACAGTGTCCATCGGCGAAGATACCAGCGGGATGTTCAGTGTTATCGTACCCGTCAGATTGGTGGACATGTCGATCTTGCCGGGATCGACGTCGGACCGCGCGGGAATTAGCAGAACATCGTCGAAAGTTATACCGTCGGCTACAATTTTATCCATAGCGATATCTCCCTTACTGAAACGGGCAACCGAATTGTCAGGGTCGATTTGATGACCATAGGTTGCCGATAAAGACTAACCGTCGCTAACGGGCATAGTCAACATTAAAATGAACAGGGAGCCCGGTTTTTCCTTGACGGAATTGCGATTGAAGTGTATAATCTGTTTTGTTAAGTCCGGCTCCGGCGTACGGAGGCGGAGGGATGTTGCTCACTGAGTTTCGGCTCGCTTATGTGGTGGTTTTCCTGCCGCCGCAACGAAAGGAGGCATAAGTAAATGTATAGTTCACGCTTACTCTTGGTTGTGTTATGTATTGGTTTCATGGCTGCGTCTGTTTCATCTGCAGGTATCGTTCACACCTACGTTCTCGGCGACCACTGGACAGCCGGCGAAGACTGGACGGGAAACGGAGTGGTTGCCAAGGACCCGGATTCCTACGGTAC
>JAUVIQ010000272.1 GCA_030592655.1 Planctomycetales bacterium
CGCCAGTCCCTTTGCCGGGGTGAAGACCTCGGCAGCGCCGAGCCAGACCAGCACCGCCACACCAGCGCCCATGGCCAGCAGTACAAACAGGCCCACTACGAATTCGTTATGTTGTCGCTTCGACATTGTGTTCAGTCTCCAGTAGTCAGTAGTCGAAAGTCCGCAGTTTGTTTATTCTCTCTCGGCGGCTTCGAGTATGTCCGCTTCGTATCCTGTTGAAAGTCTCCGGTCGGTTATAGGCCCTTCTGAATCGCCCCGGAGGAACTGGCGGATCAGGTCGGACTGTTCGTCGCCGGTGATTTCGCCGTCGCGAAGTGCCTCGAATTCGCTACGTGATGCGACTTTGATCATCTTTCCCTGATCCAGCATGGCTATGCGGTCGGCGATTCGGAAGGCTGAATCCATTTCGTGCGTTACCACCACGCTGGTAACGCCGAGTTTTCCCGACATATCCATTATCAATTGGTCTATTTCGGCTGACGTTACCGGGTCCAGCCCGGCAGACGGTTCATCGTAGAAGAGTATTTCCGGGTCCAGTGAGATCGCGCGTGCAAGACCTGCCCGTTTTTTCATCCCACCGGAGATTTCCGCCGGCATAAGGTCCACTGCCTCTCGCAGGCCGACCTGTTCGAGTTTAATCTTTACCATTATATCGATGGTCTGCTCGTCGAGGTTGGTGTGTTCCCGCAGCGGAAGGGCGACGTTTTCGCCGACGGTCATGGAGTTGAACAATGCCCCCGACTGGAACAGTATGCCGAACCGCAGGCGAAGGGCGTTCAGGCCGCGGTCTTCCAACTCGTTGAGGTTCCGCCCCAACAGTTCGACCCGTCCCTCGTCGGGAAAGAGCGAACCGACCATGCTTCGAAGCAACGTGCTCTTTCCACAACCCGACCCGCCCATAATGACGATCGTCTCGCCGGAATGGACATCCAGGTTAATCCCGTCAAGCACAGCCCTTCCGCCGAAACGCTTGACGAGATCAACTACCCGAATCACCGGTTGGGTTTCTATTGTTTCCGTCTCACTCATTTTTCGCTACTTAGTCCGTGAATTACACGAAAGAAAAAAGAAGAAACCGTCCACGGATTACACAGATTGCGCGGATTATACAAAAATAAAAAAGGCGTTCTGTAATTGTAGTTACATCCTTTTAATATGTTTTATTAAAATCCGTGTAATCCGTGTAATCTGTGTAATCCGTGGACCGATTTTTTTACTTTCGTGTAATTCGTGAATCAGAACTCAAATACATAGAAGATTGTCGTAAAGACGCCGGCTGCCAGGATGATACTTACGATCGAATAGACCACGGTCATTGTAGTGGCCTTTCCGACGCCTTCCGCCCCGCCGCGAACCTTCAGGCCTTCGTAACAGGCAATCAGGCTTATCAGCACACCGAACACGCCGGCCATTATCAATCCGCTGGCGAAGTCGCGCATACGGAGTTGATCCCGCATAAGGGACCAGTATGTCTCGGTAACTTCCGGGTCCAGCACCAGCAGCGCGGTGAAGTATCCGCCGAGGGCGATCATCCAATTGGCGATAATTGTCAACAGCAGCATCATTACGAATGTCGCCAGCAACCTCGGAACGACGAGGAAACGAACGGGGTTCAACGCATGGGCGCGAAGGGCTTCGATTTCCTCGGATACGACCATCGTGCCGATTTCAGCGGCGATGGACGCGCCGGCGAAACCGCTGATAACAACGGCAGTGAGGATCGGTCCGAGCATCCGGAAGCCGGCGATTCCGATGATGTTGGCAATCATCTTGACCTGACCCCAGGGTTCCAGCGGCGGGGCAAGTTGCAGCGCGAGGATCACGCCGATAAAGATCTGTACGAGGCACACGACGCCGACGCTTCGTACGCCGACGCGGTCCATCTGTCCGATCAGCGCCTTGCGACCAGAACTTCTCGACAGTGTCGTCGGCGCTACGCTGATTGCCCGGCCAAGCAGGATCGCCATTCCGCCGAGGTAGCAGACCCCGCCTATCACGCGGGAGCCGACCTCTTCGACAAAATTACGCTCTGTCGCGCGATCGCTCACGAATCAAGCGCCTCCTGTACGTCGCTACGGAGGTCGAAAACCGTATCGAGGCGGGTTATCTCAAAGACACTCCGCACTCGCGGCGTAAGTCCGGCCAGTTTCAGATCAACCTTGTCGCGCCGAACGCGCGAGAGGAGTTTGACCAGCGACGCTACGCCCGATGAGTCCATAAATGTAACACCCGACATATCGACGATCATCCGCTGAGGTTTTTGTTTCAGCGGCTCCAGCAACGCCTCCTGGAAAGCGGCGCTTCTGTGGAGGTCGATCTCACCGGCTGCCTCTACGACAACCACGGTCTTTTCAGAATCAACCCACCGAACCTTGCGAATTGCATTTTCCGTCTCTGCCATTTGTTGCTCCAGTACCTATCACCGTCTTAATCATTGTCAGCAGCGTCCCGCCGTCAGGCATATGAACGTAACTCACCTCGTTCATACAGCGGGACATAATGTGAACGCCCAGCCCGCCGGGCCTGACGTCGTCAAGGTCGCGCGATTTTATATTTGAGGTCTCGACCTGCTCGCCCCAATCGCGTAGTTCGATCTTCAAGGCGGATTCATTACCACCGACGTTACGCAAGGTTATCTCGATGGGTTTGTCGTTTTGACCGTGATAGGCGTGTTTTATCACATTCGCCAGGGCTTCGTCCACTGCTAAAACAATGTCGCCGCGGGTCGGTTCGTCGAAGCC
>JAUVIQ010000156.1 GCA_030592655.1 Planctomycetales bacterium
AGGTTGAGCGTGAATATGAAGCCATCGGCGAGATGTGCCTCGAAGCCGGTGCGATTGAGGTGTACGTGGCTGATAATTTCACGACGAGCGAGCGGATATGGAAGGTTCGTCGGAACATAGCCGAGGCGTTCAAGGTCGTCTCGCCGCACCAGAGCCTTGAGGACATTGTCGTCCCGATAGCCGAGATTGCGAAGATGGTGGCGGGCCTGGCGGAACTGTCGAGAAAATATGATTGCCCGGTTCCATGCTACGGCCACGCCGGGGACGGAAACCTTCACGCCACGCCGGTAATGAATCCCGATTGGTCGGTCGAGAAATGGGACAGCACGCTGCCGGAGATACTGACCGATATGTACGAACTGACGGCTGAACTTGGCGGGACGATCAGCGGCGAGCACGGAATCGGGCATAAGAGGAAAAAGTATATGTCCATGGTCGTATCGGCTGACTATCTCGATATGCTGCGGTCCGTCAAGCGTGCGCTGGACCCGAACAACATTCTCAACCCGGGCAAGATATTCGATGTATGAGCACTTCCGCCGGAACCACTACGGCGATTGACCGGTTAAAGCAATGTAAGATAGTATCCCGTGCCAAAGTTGGAACGGTCAAATGTAACACTGAAATCAAACAGGAGATAAAACCGTGCAAAGAACAGGTAAATCCCGAAGCGTCCGGTTGATTATGTCGGTTTTGCCTGCCTTTATGTGTGTCGCGTTTTCGGCATCGTGCTCGGTCGCGGCCGAGGATGGCCTTGTCGCGCACTGGAAATTCGATGATGCCAGAGGCGATAAACTTACCGATTCCTCCGGCAACGGCAATCACGGAAAAATCCACGGCCCAAAGTGGGGCAAGGGAATATCCGGCGGGGCATTGGAGTTTGACGGCGTTGATGACTTCGTGGTTATTCCCAAATCCGTCAGCCTGGACAGCGCGAACAGGCAGATAACCGTCTCGGCGTGGATAAAAACTCCCCTGGAGGCCAGACACACGATATTAGGAAGGATGCTCTACGAAGGCCGAGCCAATGATCGCAGCATGTTGCTGGAGGTAAGAGGCGAGAAAAAGGTGGCGAGTTTCGCCGTCTCGCCCGGTGGGATGAAAAGCATATGGTGCACCGCTTCCGATCCGGTTGTGCCCAAGGATGAATGGGTGCACGTCGTCGGCGTCTCCAACGGAAGGACAATGAGTCTCTTTGTTAACGGCAGGCAGTGCGCCTCACGGGATGATGCGCCTTACAGAGTTTTCGCCGCTAAGAGCGATCTGTACATCGGAATCTGGCGCTATGGAAAGGACAAATCGAGTGGGCCTTTCAAAGGATTAATCGACGAGGTGAAAATCTACAGCCGGGCCATGAACGCCGACGAAGTGCTCAAGGTCTATGCCGACTTCGGCCCGAAGGGTAAGGTCTCCGGCAAGGTTACGGACGCAAAAGGCAAGACTATAAAGCAGGCAATAGTGCACATAGGGCTTTTTTGTGCGAATACGGGTGCGGATGGAACCTACAGCCTGGAAGTACCGCCCGGAAAATACAAATTGCAAGCATTCAAGGCTGGTTACACAAGACAACTGATAGATGTGCAAGTAGAAAAAGACAAGACGACGATGGCGGCCACGGTCAGCATGACAGAAGACAAGGTAAAGCCGGAGATTTCCAATATCAGCGTGTGGGGTCCCACCAGTTCCGTCGCGGTTGTCGAGTGGGAAACAAACGAACCCTGCGCTGGGGATGTAGTATGCAGGCTGTCCCCGAGGACACGCGACAAAGCGCTGATAGTTAGAGACGCCCCCTATACAAAATCGCATCGTGTCATCCTGTCGGGACTCAAGCCTGAGACGAAATATCGCTTCTGGATTTTAAACCATGATCTGGCAGGGAATGGGGTCCAGAGCAAGGAGTCCACTTTCACTACGTCTTTGGACCATGCGGAGAAGGGTCTGGTTGCTTATTGGAAATTCGATGCCGGTAAGGGCGCCATGATTTTTGACGCTTCGGGCAATCAGAACCACGGCTATATTCACGGAAACGCCGCCTGGTCCAAAGGAAGAGTCGGCGGCGGGCTGCGGCTGGACGGCAAAGATGATTACGTGCGTATCCCCAAATGCGCCAGTCTGGACAGCGCAAATAAAGAGATAACCCTGACGGCGTGGATAAAAACCCCCCTGACCCAAAGAAGCACGATATTCGGAAGATTCTTCTATTACAGAAAAGCCATGGGCCAGCGCAGCGTGCAGATGGACATCAATTCAGCCAAAGGGGCAGTGAATTTCGCCCTGTCTCCCGACGGGCGGAGTAGTTCATGGTGCTCATCTTCCGCCCAGGTTATACCCAAGGACGAATGGGTGCATGTAGCGGCTGTCTCCGACGGGAAGATAATGAATACCTATGTGAACGGGCGCAAGGACATCTTTACAGCCATTTCTCCTGCGGGGGGGATACATCCCTCGGAATTGGACCTGTATATCGGTGCCTGGTATGCAAATGGTAAGTTTGGCTGTTTGTTTGACGGGATAATCGACGAGGCGAGGATTTATTCCCGTGCGCTGAGCGAGGCCGAGATTCTCAAGGTCTATGCCGACGGTTGTCCGAAAGGAATGATTTCCGGCGAGGTCGCGGATACCGACGGAAGGCCAGTAGTGAATGCGAAAATTTCATGGGGGCAATTTTCAACGGTTTCCGGGAAGAATGGAGCATATGACATTACGGTTCCTGTCGGCTCTTACAAGGTGATGGTTACAAGGAAAGGTTACAAAAGTGTAGTTGCGAATTACATTGTATCGGAAGGCAAAGCCGCGAAGGGCCGGATCGTGTTGACCAAAGACGACACAGGTCCGAAGATTTTGAAGATGAACACCGGCAAGACCGCCAATTACACCGCGCTTATCGAGTGGGAGACCGACGAAAGGGCAATCAGCACAGTTAGTTACGGAACTTCCGCCGGTAAATTCACATCGAAGGCGAAAGAGCCGTCCGGCGTGAAATATCACCGTGTTCTTCTTACAGGCCTGAAACCGGCGACGAAATATCACTTCGCAGTTGAGTGTACGGACGAAGCCGGGAATACGACAAAGAGCAAGGATTTCAGTTTCACGACGAAGAAATTGCCCGAAACGATCACCTGGAGCACCAAGCCGGGTCCGCGAGACAAGAATATCGGTCCGGACGTTCCACTGGGGTCGGGCAAACTGGCCAACAGGATAACCGTCAAGGGTTTCACGACCGCCGACGTGCAGGCAGCCTGCGACAAGGCTGCGGCTGACGGCGTGCCGGTCGTTTATCTGCCTGCGGGTAAATATGTTATCAAGGGTGTCAACATCCCCGCCGGCCTGACGCTGCTGGGGGCGGGGTCGAAGACCTACATTTCATCGGTAAAGAACGGTCAGATATTCCAGGCCATCGGCGACGGCGTGAGATTGACCCGGATGAAACTCTACGGAATGAACCCCACGTTCGCGAATGTAAGCGACAGCTGCTGCCTGCGGGCATTCAACGTCAAAAACATCCGCGTTGACCACTGCGAAGTTATGGCCTTCGCACGGGCTTTGTACTTCGGCAAAGGCGCAATCGGACAGGTGGACCATTGCATCATTCATCACAACTGCTGGAGCGGCCTGGGATATGGGGTGATCTCCGTCAATGACGGTACGATGGTCCTGATATGCGATAACATCTGCCATTCCAACCGCCACACGGTTACCTCGAATTACGGAACCGCCCATTATATGTTCCGATACAACCACGTTCTTGATGTCAAGGATTGCGCCAAGGGAGATAATCTCAGCCAGTGTGACGTACACCCCGCTACGACCGACGACGGCGCCTTCGTCGTGGAGTATAACATCTTTGAAAACTGCAAGGGCGCACTGGGCTGCTGGAGAGGCCGGGGCGTCGTTCGCGGAAACGTCTTCCGCAACCTCTATTACGCTATCTATGTAACCTCAAAGGTGCCGCACGAAGTCAATAACAACACGTTTGAAAAGGTAAGAAACTCATACTTCAAAGGAGGTGTCATTTCCGGCGAGTGCAAAATACCCCGCCCGATAGACGTCCCTCACATGCTGGAGATGGACGTAACGGGCGTTATCCAGATTTTCGAGAAGGACACGACCACCTATTACACCGGTTCGGGCAAAGCGCCTCGGAATAAAATTCGCTGAAGGATAATTAATGAATTGGGAAAAATCAGATCGTTTGAAGGCGTTGCCGCCTTATTTGTTTGTTGAGATTGATAAGGCGAAGCGCGAAGCCATTGCTGCGGGGCGCGATGTGATTAATCTGGGCGTGGGCGACCCGGATCGGCCTACGTTCGAGTTTATCGTCGAAGCCATGCGAAAAGTCGTCGGCGACCCTGCCAATCATTGCTATCCGTTCGACGAAGGCGTGCCGCAGTTTCGCCGTGCGGCGGCAGAGTTTATGCTGAAACGCTACAGCGTGGAACTCGACCCGACTGCCGAGATTATCACGTCCATCGGCTCGAAGGACGCTATCGCGCATCTTCCTCTGGCGGTGGTCAATCCCGGCGAGGTCGTCCTTATCCCGCGCCCGGGGTATCCGGTTTATAACTCGGCTTCGGTTTTTGCCGGGGCTGAACCGCATTATCTGAACCTCACAGCCGAGGGCGACTGGTTACCCGATATCAATGCTATCGACGAGGCAATAGTCCAAAAAGCCAAGATGATTTACGTCAATTACCCCAACAACCCGACCGCCGCCGGGGCTGATCTGGCCTGGTACGAAAAACTCATCGCCTGGGCCAAAGCCAACGAGATAATCGTGGCTGCTGACGCTGCCTATAACGAGGTTTATTTCGAGACGCCCCCACCGAGCATCCTCCAGGTTGCCGGCGCGAAAGACGTGGCTGTTGAGTTTCACTCGCTTTCCAAGACGTTTAATATGAACGGATGGCGGATAGGATGGGTGGCGGGTAACGCCGATGTCATCGCCGCACTTGCAGCGGTGAAGGGCAACGTCGATTCCGGGCAGTTCAATGCCGTCCAGTGGGCTGGCGTGGCGGCATTGGAAGGGTCCGAGCGGGAAGAAATCCTCCAGCAGCGAAAACTTTATCAGGACCGGCGGGATGTGCTGTGCGCGGGTCTGACGAAGTTGGGATATGAGGTTTCGCCGCCGGCTGCGACGTTCTATGTCTGGTGCCGATGCCCCGACGAGGTCGATTCGATGACCTTCGCCAGGCGATGCCTGGCTGAAGCCGACGTCGTGTTCATTCCGGGAATCGGGTTTGGTCCGACCGGTGAGGGTTATTTCCGGGCGGCGCTGACCGTAGAAGTCGAGCGAATTGAAGAGGTCGTCGAACGCTTGGGGAAACTTTCCTGGTGAACCACGTCGCCTACATTGGTCTTGGCGGGAACATTGAGCCTCGGGCCCAGACGCTCATGCGGGCGCTGAAACTGCTGAACGGGCGCGACGGCGTATCTGTCCGCCAGGTAAGCAATTTTATTCAGACCGAGCCGGTCGGAGGCCCGCCGGAACAGATTAAGTATATAAACGCAGCGGCAATGCTGATTACCGACCTTGAGCCGGAAGATATGCTGATTGTCATGCAGGAAATCGAGGCCGAACTCGGACGGGACCGCAAAGCCGAACAACGATGGGGGCCAAGGACTTGCGACCTGGACATGCTGATGTTCGACGATGTGGTTCGCCAAAGCGAAAAATTGACACTTCCGCATCCGCGAATGCACGAACGGTTATTCGTCCTCGAACCACTCGCGCAGATAGCCGGGAAAGTCGTCCATCCGGTACTGCATAAGACAGTCGCTGAATTGCTGGTGGTGATAAGAAGATGAGCGTCCTATTAATCAGCATTATCGGTCCGCCTGCCGTTGGTAAGACAACGCTGGCT
This sequence comes from Planctomycetales bacterium, assembly GCA_030592655.1. GTDB lineage: Bacteria > Planctomycetota > Phycisphaerae > SM23-33 > SM23-33 > JAUWNJ01. The sequence continues at coordinate 5,862 of JAUVIQ010000156.1, forward strand.
GAAACGCTGGCGGCGGAACTGCCGGCAAGGATTATTTACGAGGATTACGCGGGCAACCCGTTCCTTGCCGATTTCTTCCTTGGTCGGCGCGAGTTCGCCCTGCCCGCGCAGTTCTATTTCCTGTTCTCGCGCCTGGGACAGTTGAATCCGGCTGCGATGACGGACGATGAGACGGTTGTCAGCGATTACGGCTTTTGCCAGGACGCCGTATATGCAGCAGAGAATTTGTCGAAAGACGATTTGGCGGTTTATCATCGTCTGGCAGGGGCGGTGGGCGAAATGGTCAAGTCGCCGGACGTTTTGATTCATTTGGACGGGGCTGAAGATATACTGTTGGAGCGTATTGCCCGTCGAGGTCGGCGTTACGAAAAGGTTTTCAGCGCTGATTTTCTCGCCCGGATGCGCGAGGCATACCGGGAAATTGTCCCAGCCGCCGATTGCCCGGTAATAAACATCGACGTCGGCGAGGTTGATTTGCGCCAAGAGTCATCGCGGATTCAGTTGTTTAGTGACATTCGGGAGCATTTGCCATGAAAGTGGCGAAAACGATAGACGAAATTCGACGACTTGTCGCCGATGCACGGGTTGGTGGGGCTAGGCTTGTAGGTCTTGTGCCGACGATGGGCGCACTGCACGAAGGGCATTACAGTTTAATTGACGTCGCCCGCGGCGAATGTGATTTCGTCGTTGTGAGCATCTTCGTCAATCCCACGCAGTTTGCCCCGAACGAGGATTACCGCAATTACCCGCGTCCGGTCGAGAACGACCTGGCCGGCTGCGAATCACACGGCGTCGATGCGGTTTTCGCTCCGTCGGCCGACGAGATGTACCAGGCTGGTTTCGCTGCGACCGTCAAAGTTGCCGGACTTACCGAATCGATGGAAGGACGCTGTCGGCCTGGGCATTTCGACGGCGTATGCACGGTCGTCGCCAAACTTTTCAATATCGTAGGCCCGAACGTAGCCTACTTCGGGGCAAAGGATTACCAGCAGTCAGCCGTTATCCGGAAGATGGTCGCCGATCTTGACATGCCGTTGCGAATCGCGGTCTGCCCGATTGTCCGTGAGGCTGACGGCTTGGCGATGTCAAGCCGGAATGCCAATCTCGACGATGCCGAACGCATCCAGGCGCCGGTCTTGCATGAATCGTTGCGACTGGCGGAGCGGCTTATACGCGAAGGCGAAAGGAACGCCGCCAATGTAATTGAGAGCGTCCAGAGCCTTCTGGGCGAGAATGCTCCGCTTGGCGAGGCCGATTACGTGGCAATAGTCGATCCGGACAGTCTTGCCGCCGTCGAGGAAATCGAAAGCGATGTGGTTGTCGCTCTTGCGGTGAAATTTCCCTCAGCCAGACTAATTGACAATATGCGTGTGGACGTACCGAAGACGAGTCGGTAGGATAAGTCGCGCGAAATTGCCGATTGCCAATTGTCAAATGCCAATTGGGAAAACGTTCGACTTTTCTTTCGATCAATTGGAAATTGGCAATTGGAAATTGGCAATTGTTATGCAGCAGGTAATCATAGATTTCGGACGGATTAATTTATTTGGTCATTCCGTCGCTTTGCGTATCTACGGGTATGGGCTGATGCTTGTGCTGGGGTTTATTTTCGGCACGTTCCTTGCCC
>JAUVIQ010000163.1 GCA_030592655.1 Planctomycetales bacterium
CCGTTACGCCGGAGCAGCGTGCGCGGGCCAAGACGGTCAATTTCGGCATCATATATGGTCAGACGGCTTTCGGGTTGGCGAAGAGTCTCCACATCGGACGGGCAGAAGCGCAGGAGTTTATCGACTCGTACCGGGGGCGTTTTCCGCGGATTCAGGAATTCCTCGCCGAGTGCATCGCCCAGGCCAAGGCTAACGGGTGGGTCGAAACGCTGGCCGGTCGTCGTCGAAAAATCGAGGGATTCGACTCGAAGAACCCCCAGCGACGAGCATTGGCGGAAAGACTGGCGATTAACTCGGTCGTGCAGGGATCGGCTGCCGACCTCATCAAAATCGCTATGATAAACCTCCATCGCCGCCTTGCCGGCGAGGCCAGCCCCGCCAGAATGCTGCTTCAGATACACGACGAATTGCTCTTCGAGACGCCCGCTGAAGCCGTCGAAACCGACATCGCGATAATCACCGAAGAAATGACCGGCGCGATGAAACTCAAAATCCCTCTTAAAGTCGATCTCGGCGTCGGCCCAAACTGGCGGGACGCGAAATAGGTTGTTCCACGGTGCTTTTCGATGTATAATCAGTCGTGTTAACCGATAGTGATATCCAGGGGATTCGTGATGGATTGGAAGAAACGCATAGCTGTTGACCCTGAAGTTTGTCACGGCACAGCCTGTATTGCTGATACGCGAATCATGGTTTCGGTCATTCTTGATAACCTTGCCGAGGGGCTGGGGTTAGAGGAGATTCTCGCCGCGTATCCCTCGCTCACCGCCGATGACATCCATGCCGCCGTTGCATATGGGGCTGGTTAAAAGGGGACATTCTACTTTTTGGTTAAAAGGGGGCTTTTTCAACAGCACCACCGTCTCGCCTCGTTTTCAACAGAGCAGAACTGTCCCGGGTTTTTTAATCAAAATTTAGGTTTGTAAATTATTAATGTTTGTGTTATAATTATTTGCATCGAATCTGATGGTGGCGGCTCGTGTCGAAAGACTCCAAATAACGCCATCGGAATGCTCGGTCCAATCTGGTTTTTCGACTTGATGCGTGTGGCATGGAGGCTTAAGGAGATTCTTATGCGCTTACGAAACGTATTTTACTACGTGTGTGTCGCCTTTGTGGTGATAAGCATATCTGGTGGTCGTGTCGCTCTTGCAGCCGAGCAGACGCCGCGGCTGGAATTGCTCGATACCTTTACTCTTACCGGCGACGACGTGTACGGTATCGGCGGGTTAGCGCCGTTCAGCGGCTCGCTCTACACAGGCGATATCCTGCCGCCGCTGAGCGAAGGCTGGGAGGATGTGGCTGGTTATCACCGCTTCAGCCCCATCGACGGTAGTATCGCAGAGACGGGCTGGATAATCGGAGCACATAATCATACGTTCAGACCCGCCGGTCTGGCCGGTAACGGCGGATACCTGTACCAGGCAGTGTTTTCGTCGGAGCCGGGGAGAACGGGCATAGCGAAATATGCCCCCAATAATCCGGCGATCGTATCGAGTCTCTATCAACTCCAGGGTACGGAGCCTGAAAAGCGCACCAAGGGACTGACCCACGACGGAAAATTTATCTGGCAGACGCATTACAGTCCGGACGTGGGGCGTCTCTATGCGATCGACCCTGCTACCGGCGACCGCGTCAACACGCTGTTTGTCGATCCCTATCCCTTCGGACTGGCGTACGACGGAAGGTATTTCTGGGTCGCCCATCACAATCCGGTCAGCCACACCTGTTACATCGCCAAATACGACCGCTCCGAGGACAAACTGGCGACTTATTTGCTGCCGGAGTCAATGTCGCCCAATGCCGCCCTCGGCGATCTGGCTGTTACCCCAACAGGCCTGTTCGCCCACGTGCTCGGAAGTAACAGCGTAGCCCATTTTACGCTTCCTGTATCAAGCGATAGCCCACCGGCGATGGGGTCCGGCGTGCGGTCCGTCTCTACTACGACCTCCGCGTCAATCGCGTACGACGGGAAAACGGCGGTTGATTCACAAACGGCGGTAAACTACGGACAACTTCCCATCGCCGCTTCTCTCGAACGACAATCACTTGGTTCGGCAATGGACGTGGCGGGATTGGCCCGGTCGTACTACGACGAGGACGGCATGCATAACGTGGTCAACGCGTTGGCCTATGGTCAGTGTCACGGCTCGGATTTACGGGCCACCGGAACGCTGACGGTCAACAAGAGTATCCTGGTTACACCGTATTCCTGCGGATTGTCTTCCGGTACGGAGATTGTGGCGACGGGAACGCTGACCTTCGACGGACTGCTGCAGGTGATGCGCGACGAGGGCGAAGGTTGGCCAAACGCCGCCGGCCTGGAGGCGATATTCACAGCCACGGTCATAAAGACCGGTCCGGGACCTGTTGTTACCTGCTTTAACGGGGGCGTCGCGCTGCTGGGCCAGGACAACGAGAATTGGGTTCGAACTGTTCTGACAGGAAACGCCGACACAACCGCAATGCGAGAGGCATGTGGGGGGCTTGAAATTACCGACGGTTTCGCCAGCCTGGAACTCGACGATATTAAGGTAGGCTTCAGCGTCCCTGCCGTTGTCGGACAGACCTTCTACGTCAAAATAATTTTCAACGCCAATGCCTTTATTCCCGCCTGGGCCGAAGGACTTGGCGCTGAAGTGTGCTTCGGGACCGAAGGCGAACTGGGGGAGGGGTATTTTGTCGGCGACGACCCGGAAGCCTACGACGACGATTACAGCGGCAATGCCTGGCTTGGCTGGCCCGGAGGATGGCACGACGTCCCGGAACCATCGACTATGATAATGCTCCTGACCGGAGGGGTGCTCGCGCTGCGACGAAGGAAGAAGGGCGTCAACTGAATCGAGGTGTACGGATGTCAAGCCAGCGGCGTCTGGTCCATTTTTCAGGAGTTGTCCAAGGCGTCGGTTTTCGCTACACTGCAAGGCGGCTGGCGGGGCGGTTCGACGTGGCAGGATATGTCAAAAACCTGCCGGACGGGCGAGTCGAACTTCTCGCTGAGGGCACGACCGACCAGATAGACGCATTCCTTCGGGCAATTGATGAGCAAATGGGGAATTACATCCGCAAAACAGAACAGCAGATTGCCACTCTGACCGACCAATTCCCCGGCTTCGAAATCCGCTTTTAACCTGCGGGAAAAAAACTTCAGATTTCGGGAATCTTTGGGGGGGGCTTTTCGTCTATAATCAAGACGGATAAATCAGGGAGCGTTATTTATGAAATCTTTTGCGACATCGAGAATCGTTTGTTTGGCATTGTTGATGCTTATTACATCAGCCGGCGCGGAAGAGAAACCTGTCCGTGTGGATTCGTATGGCGATCCGCTGCCTGCCGGTGCGATAGGGCGGCTTGGAACGGTCCGGATGAGACACGGGGACTCGATGTTTTCGGTCGCCTTCTCACCAACCGGCAAGGTCTTTGCCACCGGCGGCGGGCGCGACGGAAAGATTATTCTGTGGGACGTCAAAACCGGCAAGAGGGTCGCGACGCTCACGGGCCATAAACGCACGGTTGCATGCCTGGACTTCTCGCCCGACGGAAAGACGCTGGCGTCCGGCGGGCAGCATGACAATATGGTTCGTCTTTGGGACGTCGCCACGGGAAAGCAAAAACGGCGCATATCGGGCAAGCCCTACGTCGTAAGCCTCGACTTCAGCGCCGACGGGAAGGCGCTGGTGTTCAATTCCCGCAATAAGGCGCATGTTTGGCACCCGGGTCGGGCTAAGGCTTCTGCTGCGATATTGATGAGACGTAAGCACGCGCTTCGTTCCGTGGCGTTCATGCCGGACGGCGGTACGATCGTATCCATCGGCGATGATAAAACCGTCCGGTTCCGGGACGCAACGACCGGAAAGCAGACGGGGCAGATCGATTCACCCGGCGGGGATGTCGGCGACATTGCAGCCTCCCCGGACGGGAAACTCCTTGCCTATGGCTGCAAGGATGGAACCGTCCGCATCTGGTCGCTCGAAAAGAAGAAGGAGTTGTTTGCTTTGGAAGGACACAAGGCCATTGTGTCCTGCCTGGCGTTTTCGCCGGACGGTAAGATGTTGGCGGTCAACAGCGGCGGGGACTACACCGTCCGCCTGTGGGACCTGGCGACGAAGAAAGAAATCAGGCGACTCCCCGGCAGCGGGGGCAAGTGGAACTGTCTGGCGTTTTCGCCGGACGGCAAAACGCTGGCAATACTGCGGGCAGACAAGGCCGTCGGCCTGTGGAACGTTAAGACCGGAAAGCCGGTTCACACCTTCGCCGGGCACACCGACCAGATATACGCCCTGGCCTTTTCGCCTGATGGTAAGCGGCTGGCGTCGGGCGCGGTTTCATCGGCCTTGGGGCCAAAGGCTGGTATCGACAACGCGATCCGGATATGGAACGTGCGACAGCGAAAGGAAATCGTCAAGTGGCCTGCACACGGGACGAGGGGGCCTAACGGGCTGGCGTGGATGCCGGACGGTAAAGCAATAGTCTCCTGCGGGGCTGAAAAATTGGCGAAAATGTGGGACGCAAAGACGGGAAAGCCAATCCGCTCCTTCGGCCCACACGGGCGATTCGTTACTTCGGTAGCCGTTTCGCCCGACGGCAAGACAATCGCCACCGGCGGGGATAGAGACAGAAAAGTGTACCTCTGGAATGCCGCTACCGGACAGCGCCTCGGCAAGTGGGAAGGCAATACCGGCCATAATGCCAGGCTGGCGTTTTCCGCCAACGGAAAGGCCCTGGCTGGGGCCGGTTCGGCTGGTATTTTCATCTGGACGATACCGCCCGGCAAGTCGGCAATTCGCTGCTCAGGTCCGGGCGGAACCGTTTCCCGGATAGGTTTTTCCCAAAACGGCAGGTTTGTCCTCTCTGCCGGTCATTCCGGACGGATTGCCCTGACCGATGCTATCAGCGGAAAGCGGATCAGCACCTTGACTCATCCCGGTGGTGTCTTCGGCGTAACATTTTCGCCCGACGGAAAACTCATCGCCTCGGCTGGGAGGGACAAAACCGTCCGCGTATGGGAGACCGCCACCGGAAAGCAGGTGCTGTACTTCACCGGCCACATCGCTCAGGTCAACGCCGTCGCCTTCAGCCCCGACGGCAGGACGCTGGCGTCGGCTGGGGCCGACACAACGATTATCCTGTGGAGCATCGATCCCCGGGTGCAATTGGTCGATAGCGGCGAAACGAAACCGGCCGGGATGGACGCATGCAAACCATCGGAACTTTGGAACGAACTGAAACTGACCGTGGATCATAAAGAACGCAAACCGGTTGCCTATGCTGTCATGTGGGTGCTCGTTCGCGCCGGTGACAAGGCGGTGGACCTGCTGGATAAGCATCTCAAACCCGTGCATATAGACCATGAACGGGTGAAGCGGCTGATTGATGATCTGGACGATAGCAAGTACAAGGTTCGCAAACGTGCTTCGGAGGAACTGGCCGGCTTGGGCAGGGTGATTGAGTCGGACATTCGGGAGGCGTTGAAGGATCCGACCTCGCTGGAGGCGAAGATTCGCCTGGAGATGGTGCTCAAGGTGGTTTCATCCCCGCTGCCTGATACGCCCGAATCGCTCCGCAACTGCCGGAGCGTGCAGGTCCTGGAATTAATTGGGACGGACAAGGCCAGGGGTGTTTTGAAGAAACTCGCCGTCGGCGACGCCAAAGCGCCGCTTACGAAGGATGCTGAATCCGCCCTCGTCCGCATGGCCGAAAGGAAACATATAAAGGAAAAACATTGATGAAATCGACTGTGATATTGATAACTGTTTGCCTGGTATTGCTGTTTGTCTGTTCAGCCGGCGCGGAAGAAACTCTGGTCCGTCTGGATTCGTATGGCGACCCGCTTCCGGCCGGTGCGATAGGGCGGCTTGGAACGGTCCGGCTGAGACACGGCGTCTCGATATTTTCGGTCGCCTTCTCACCGACCGGCAAGGTCTTCGCTACCGGCGGGTGGCGCGACGGAAAAATCATCCTCTGGGACGTCAAAACCGGCAAGAGGGTCGCGACGCTCACCGGCCGTCGTGGCGCGATCTACTGCCTGGACTTCTCGCCCGACGGAAAGACGTTGGCGTCGGCTGGGCAAGACAGGACTGTTCGGCTTTGGGACGTCGCCTCCGGCAAGCAAAAACAGAGCATATCGGGCAGGTCCCCTGTCGTAAGCCTCGACTTCAGCGCCGACGGGAAGGCGCTGGTGTTCAGTTCCGGCAGGAAGGCGCACGTTTGGCATATGGGTCAGACGAAGGCTTCTATTGCGATATTGATGGGGCATAAGTACTCGCTTCGTTTCGTGGTGTTCATGCCCGACGGTAATACGATCGTCTCGGCCGGTGGTGATAAAACCGTCCGGTTCCGGGACGTCAAAACCGGCAAGCAGACAGGGCAGATTAATTCGCCCGGCGGGAATGTCGGCGGCATCGCAGCCTCGCCGGACGGGAAACTCCTTGCCTATGGTTGCAAGGATGGAACCGTCCGCATCTGGTCGCTCGAAAAGAAAAAGGAATTATTCGTGCTGAAAGGGCACAAGGCCTGGGTGTACTGCCTGGCGTTTTCGCCGGATGGTAAGATGTTGGCGGTTAACAGCGGCGGGGACTACACAGTCCGCCTGTGGGACCTGGCGACGAAGAAAGAAATCAGGAAATTCCCCGGCAGCGGGAACAAGTATAACTGTCTGGCGTTTTCCCCCGACGGCAAGACATTGGCCGTTATCCGGTCGGATAAATCCGTGGCTTTGTGGAACGTAAAGACCGGAAGGACTGTTCACGAATTCGCCGGACACACCGACCAGATATATACCCTGGCCTTTTCGCCGGATGGTAAGCGCCTGGTGTCGGGCGCGGTTTCCTCTGCCCTGGGGGCGAAGGCGGGTATCGATAACGCGATCCGGATATGGGACGTAAGCCGGCCCTTCGACTCCGCTCAGGACCTTCGGCGGCGGGAAATCCTGAAATGGGGCGCGCACGGGACGAGGGGGGCTAACGGACTGGCGTGGATGCCCGACGGAAAGGCAATAGTCTCCTGCGGGGCGAGAGAAAATTCGGCGAAAATGTGGGATACGCAAACGGGAAAACCGATCCGCACCTTCGGGCCGCACACACGATTCGTTGCTTCGGTGGCCGTTTCGCCCGACGGTAGCATTGTTGCCACCGGTGGTGACGGAAAGGTGTACCTCTGGAGCGCCGCGACGGGCAAGCGGTTCGGAAAGTGGGAAGGCAATACAGGCCATAATGTCCGGCTGGCGTTTTCCGCCGACGGAAAGGCCCTGGTTGGGAGCGGTAATGCCGGTATTTTCATCTGGACGATACCGCCC
>JAUVIQ010000259.1 GCA_030592655.1 Planctomycetales bacterium
AGGGGACGGAGGTATCGCATCCTGGAGGTTCCGATTACGTGGAACTTCGACCCTGACTCGCGCGTCCGCCTGTTCCGCGATTCGATGCGAATGGTGCTGGAACTGTTGACGATTCGGCGCAACGTCCGCCGCGGACTCTACGACGATTGATTACCAATCGCTTTCGGGGGCGATTTGCAATACAATGCAGGGGTGTTCGCCCACACCGACAAACCGCTGGAAGAGAAAGAGTTTCCCGATGAATCCGACCTCATCGACGATGAAAATTCGCCGTTGACGCTTCGGCACTGTCCGGCTTGCGATGAACTCGTTTATGACCAGACGCAGCAGTGTCCGCACTGCAAAGAGTGGATATTCCTGGACTCGCTGGACTGGCGCAGCAGCCGGAAATGGTACGTTCGAGGCGGGCTGTACGTAACGAAGACGCTTCTGATGAACTGGATGTTCTGGTTGGCGATAGCGGCAATTGCGTCGCTTGTTACACTTCTGGAGATTTTCGGCTGGCTGGAACCGTTTGGGTAATTGGAAGAATTGCAATAATCCGTATTGGCTTTTACCGGTATAACGGTTTATTCTGTGGTAGGGGTCGGTCAACACTTATCGAAGAGCGTGAACCATGAAAGTCCTGATGCTAGGTTGGGAATTTCCGCCTTATATCAGCGGCGGGCTGGGCACAGCCTGTTACGGTCTGACGCGCGGGCTGGATTCTGCCGGCGTGAAGGTGGACTTTGTCCTTCCGGTGTCGCTTCCTCAGGATTTCAACAGCCACGTTACCTTCAGTACCACTTCGAACCCTTCGAATGGCGCCGGTGTACAGGAAAAAGACGAATCGGTATTGCGCGGTATAACGATGCACGTTTTAGCGGCATTTCTCCAACCCTACGCCGGACCTGAACAGTTCCGCGAAGTTGTTGAGATGATGAAGCAGATGCAGCCGGTCGGCGGGCTTCCTGTCGGGGACATCCTGACCGGCGAAGCGGTCGGATACGGCGGGGACCTGATGGGTCAGGTGCAGAGGTATTCCTCGCTGACCGTCGAACTGGCGTCCGATACAACCTTCGACGTTATCCACGCGCACGACTGGATGACTTATCCCGCCGGTCTGGCGGTGGCGGCCCACTCGGGCAGACCGCTGGTGGTCCACCTGCATTCGACCGAGTTCGACCGCTCCGGAGAAAACATCGATCAGCAGATTTACGACATCGAACGGGTTGGGATGCACGGGTCCGACAGAGTCATCTGCGTCAGTTACCTCACTCGCGGAATCGCGCTGACCCGCTACGACGTGAATCCCGAAAAGGTCGAGGTGGTCTATAACGCCGTGGACCTCCCTGCCGGAAAAACCGTCGGAACCGACCCCATCGCACGCGATGAGAAAATCGTCCTGTTCCTCGGACGAATCACAATGCAGAAAGGACCGGAGTATTTCCTCCAGGCTGCGAAAAAGGTGCTGGAAAAATTCGAGAAGGTCCGCTTCGTTATCGCCGGAAGCGGGGACCTCATCAGCGAAGCCGTCTCGCTTGCCGCCGAACTCGGTATCGGGAAACACGTCGCTTTCACGGGCTTTCTGCGAGGCGACGACGTCGGGCGGATATTCCGCATGGCCGACCTTTACGTCATGCCTTCGGTCTCCGAACCGTTCGGAATCGCGCCGCTTGAGGCGATAAGCCACAACGTACCCGTGATAATCTCCAACCAGTCCGGCGTCTCGGAGGTCCTTACGCACGTCCTGAAGGTGGATTTCTGGGACACAGACGATATGGCCAACAAGATCGTCGCGGTCCTCCGACACCCACCGCTACAGCGAGTCCTCCGACAACAGGGACAAATAGAACTGCGAAAACTCTCCTGGAAAGATTCAGCAAAAAAATGCAAGAAAATATACAAGGAACTTATCAGCGCGAGGAAGCAAAAAGTGGGCAAGAGGCAGAAATGACCAATGCTAAATGATAAATGGCAAATGTCTGATGTCTAAGAGCATCCCCCCGCGTCTTTTCGTTGCTGGTCATTTATCATTTAATATTTATCATTTATCATTCTTCCGATACCGTGTCTTCGGCTTGTGGTAAATTGAGGCTAATCAGGGTTTTTCAATGGCATCGGTAGTTTTTTATTTCCAGGTTCATCAGCCGTACCGACTTCGGCGGTACAGCATCTTCGACAGCGGGACGGACTACTTTGACGATCAGACCAATGCCGAAATCTGCCGGAAGGTCGCATCGAAATGCTATCTGCCGACCAATGCGCTGATAGCCGAGTTAATCGGCGCTCACGAGGGGCAATTTCGCGTCAATTATTCCGTTACGGGGATGGCAATCGAGCAGTTCCGACAATTCTGCCCGGAAGTGCTGGACAGTTTCGTCGAACTTGCCCGCACCGGATGCGTCGAGTTCATCGCCGAAACCTACTATCATTCGCTGGCCTTCCTGTATCGGCGGGATGAGTTTATCGACCAGGTCGAAAAGCACCGGAGACTAATCTTCGATCTTTTCGGACAGGAACCTCGCACCTTCCGCAACACCGAACTGACCTACAACAACGACGTAGCCGAGGTCGTCGAGGAAATGGGTTTCGACGTCGCACTGACCGAGGGCGCCGACCACGTTCTCGGCCGGCGAAGCCCGAATTTCATCTATCGCCCGCCGAACTGCAAGCGTCTGAGACTGATGCTGAAGAACTACCGGCTCAGCGACGACATCGCGTTTCGCTTCGGCGACCAGTCGTGGGCGGAGTGGCCCCTGACGGTGGAAAAATTCACCGGATGGGTGGACAAGATTAATGGCAACGGGTACGTCTGCAACCTGTTCATGGATTACGAGACCTTCGGCGAGCACCAGTGGGACCATACGGGCATCTTCGAGTTCCTCCGCGCCCTTCCCGCCGAAGTCATGGCCACCGGCAAGAACGATTTTCTGACCGTATCGCAGGCCGTCGATAGGTATCCGGTCGCCGAAGAACTGGACATCCCGCACATGATCTCCTGGGCCGACACCGAGCGCGACATTTCCGCCTGGCTTGGAAACTCCATGCAGGCCAACGCATTGTACGAGACCTACGCCATCGCCGACGAAATCCGCAACGGCGGCGATGAGGCCTTGCTGGAAGACTGGCGGAAATTGCAGACCTCCGACCATTTCTATTACATGTGCACGAAGTATTTCGCCGACGGCGACGTGCACAAATACTTCAACCCCTACCAGTCGCCGTACGATTCGTACATCAACTACATGAACATCCTCGACTCGATCCGCTCTCGATTGCCATAACCGTCGCGCATTTTCGGAAGGCCTTGCGTGCGCAATTTTGGACGGATAGAATCGGTACGCCTGCCTGCCGTCATGCAGGTGCGTAATAAAGGGAGTTGCTGTCTTTGGCGCGACCGAGTAGTTTAAGAACAATGCCGATGAATCTC
>JAUVIQ010000098.1 GCA_030592655.1 Planctomycetales bacterium
GCTCCAGGCGCTGCACCGCCAGATCGAGGTTTTTCTCCGCTTCGGCTACGGCTGGAAACGTCCGTCGAGGCAAAGCGACAAAATCGCACTTGCACCCCAGCGACAGGTCAGCCGTGTACTCAATCGAGGCGATGACCTTTGCAACCGCCCTACCGAGCAGGTCTCCCAACCGGCGTGCCTCCTCGAATGTATTGGCTCGCACGACGTGTCGGGGACTCTGGTCGCCCGCCGGAGCGGTGTGGTAAAGGACCGGGCATTTCCCGCCCAGCACGGACTTCTGCAAGTACTGCCGCGTCATTGCGGGAAAGTCGCCGCTGATAAGCGCCGAATCCTCGTGCAGGACGGTCGGGTGCATCGAACAGACCACCATAGCGGCGATATACGCCCGCCCATCGGCGGACTTGACGATCAGCACGGGCGCTTGTGGGTCAGACGGGCCGGAAGGGTCCCGCCGGTTTGTGCCCACGCCGGCCGCTTCAGCGATGCTCATTCCGAGTTGTGCCGGGCGGGCGGAACGATACGCCTCATTTGCCGCGGCGACTATCTGATCCTCCATGAATCGGACGTACTCGCCGTCGGTCCCGGGCACGGCGGCGTCGGACTCGTTGCTGATGTAGTCCACCGTCATGGGGCCGGAGTGCGTGTGCGTGGCTGTAACCATAATGTTGCAGGCCGGAACATCCGTCGCCTCGGAAATCCGCTTTCGGACGCGCTCGGCCGTGACCTTGGAGATGAAGATGACGTCGTTGGCGATGAACATCACCTCCGTCAGCCCGTCGGACAGATACAGCGCCGAACTGAGCAGCGGGTCGTGCACGCCCGTGCTGTATCGCTCCACGTGCGGATAACCGTAGAGAAACACCGTCTCCTTCGGCGTTATGTCAACCACCGCAGCGCCGGCGGTAAGTACGTTTTTCACCTTTAATATCCCTTGTCCCAGTCGGGTTCTATGTCCCGGGCGATTGTCTCCGATACCCAGACGTCGGTCCGAAGCGTCTGGAGAATGGATTCGGGAACCAGCGGCGTTACCGGTCCGTGAAGCACGAGACGCGATGTCAGACGTTGCCACGACGTATCCGTACCGTGAACTCCAATGGCGTGTATGTCGATTCTGTGCTTACAGGCGATGATTTCAGCCGGTCCGACGGTCGCGCCTTTCGGCGGTACGGCGGCGATGTCGCCGCTGGCGCCGAAGAATCCATGAAGGGAATTCTGCGCGAGGCTGAAGGGGCTTAACGTTACTATGGTCGGTCCCATTCTTCTGAACTCTTCCAGGTCCTTGGGGACCTCGGGCGCATCGGGGTCGATGAAAGCAAGGTGCCCCGTCCAGCCAGGCCCGACATAGCAGATGTCCCCCCCGCCGAGGTCGGCTATCATCTTACCGTAATCCTTGAAGTTTTCGTTGGTAGGCCCGATCATCTGGTTCTCCGGCGGGCGGAGATCTTCGTCGATCCGGCTGTAGAACCACTTCTTCATCGCATAAGTAAAGCCCATCGGCCAGGTTTCCGGGGCGATCTGTCCGTCTTCGTTGGCGTATTCGTCCATATTGAAGGTGTAAAGGTTCCGGCAGTTGACCTTGCAGCGGTTGATCAGGTCAGCCACTCGCCTGTATGTCGTCGGCCAGGGCTGGGGAATGATCATGACCGACCTTTCATCCTTTTCGGCGGCCTCTTTGATCCTGAAGAAAATATCCGTTATGAACATCCACTCGATTTCGGAATCTTTGACCACCTGTATCCTGAAATCGGGGTTGGGGTGTCTTGCGATGTCCTCTCGTTTGATTTTGCGGACTTTTTCAAGAACCTTCTTGTCTCTGAAGGGTACGTACTCCGACGGGCTGAAATTGAATTCGGTCATTTACTTTTCTCCTTGTCTGAACAATTTGCGTTGCTTGTTGTAACGTGGGCGATGCGTAGCATCACTACGTGATACGCCTACGCCACATTTAGAGAACGACGCAACCGGCTCAACTTTTTCGTAGCAGCCTTGACAAAATGTTAGAATATGGTATATTTATGGCAATGTCAACATAATTCATCATTATTGTGATGCCATGAACAGGACCAAACAAGTTTCCGCAGCCCAGCGGCAGTTCGGGATCGGCGATCTTCTTCAGAACGAGAAGGAAGTTGCAATCCGCGAACTGGCCGAGCGGTTCGGCGTCAGCGAAATGACAATCCGCCGCGATCTTGACAGGCTTGCTCGGGGCGGGAAGGTCCGCAGGACGCACGGGGGGGCGGTGGCGACGGAGCGGATGGTATTTGAGTTCGACTTCGTCGCGCGCCGGCAGTCCAACCGACGCGCCAAGCAGGCTATTGCCGCTGAAGCAGTCAGGCTTATCCGTCCCGGCGACAGGTTGATTCTCGATACGGGCACGACCACGCTGGAGTTGGCCCATCTTCTGAAAAACATCGGCGACCTTACCGTTCTTACGCCGAGCCTTGCAGTGGCGTCGGAGTTGCAGTTTTTCGAGGGGATAGAGACCGTTCTGCTGGGCGGGGTGGTTCGTCGCGGAAGAGCGGACCTTACCGGAATGGTTACCGAGGCGGTGCTTGACATGTTCATGGTCGATATCGCCTTTCAGGGTGCAGACGGTATCGGCGCGGACGGGGCGCTTTACACTGCGGACATACAGATATCAAAAGTGGACCGGAAGATACGCGAGCAGGCTGAACGGACATACGTCCTGGCTGACAGTTCAAAAATCGGTAAGACCGCCTTGACGCGCCACGGCTTCGTTCAGCAGGTTGACGCGCTGATAACCGACGACGGAATAACAGGGAAAGACAAACGCCGACTCGAACGGCTTGGCGCAAAGGTAATAGTTGTTTCGACGAATTCCTGACTTTGGAAAAGAACGAGAAGGGATACTTGGGAGCCGGAAAACATGCAGAATTTCGCATCAGGTGAAGGTTATTGGGCGCATGTGGATTTGAACGAGGTCCCGAATATAAAGTCGCCCCCGCCCGGACAGAAGTCGCGGGAACTCCATAATCGTTGCACGAAGTATTTCAAAGGCCTTAGCGGCCAGGTGAAATTGTTTCCGGTGGCTTTCGAGTCGGGCGCCGGATGTGTGCTCACGGACGCCGACGGGAACAGGTACATCGACTTCTCTTCCGGCATTTATGTCGCCACGCTTGGCCACTGCCATCCTAAGGTTACCGAGGCCGTTCGTGAATACGCCGGCAAGTTGATGAACTGCCACGACTTTACGACCCGGATCAAGACCCGCCTCGTGGAGAAACTCGCCGAGGTCCTTCCCGGCGACCTGAACGGGTTTCAGTTCTACGATTCCGGTACCACCGCCGTCGAAGCCGGCCAGCGCGTCCTCCGCGCGGCGACCGGAAAACACGAGATGCTCTCCTGCTTCTACGACTTCCACGGCAAGACCTACGGCGGCGTCTCGCTCGGACACATCCGCTCGTTCGTCTATGGCCCCTGCCGCGCGCCCGGGATGCACATGGTCCCCCGCCCGAACACTTATCGCCCGATGTTCACGCGCCCCGACGGCTCGGCCGACACCGACAGGTACATCGAGTTCTTCGACGAATACATAAACAAGGCCACCGTTCACAACGTCGCCGGGTTCGTCCTCGAGTCGATTCAGGGTTGGGGCGGCTCGGTCATGCCGCCGGAGGATTTTTTTCCGAAACTACGCAAATACTGCGACGAAAAGGGTTTGCTTCTGATGGCCGACGAAGTCCTCACCTCCTGGGGGCGGACCGGCAAGTGGCTGTGCATGGAGCACTGGGACGTCGTGCCGGACATCGTCGCAATCGGAAAAGGCTTCGGAAACGGTTTCCCGGTTACCTGCGTGGCGGTGCGCGAGCCGTACGCCGAATCGTTCGAGTCGATCTCGGCCTCCAGCAGTTACGGAGGCAACCCGATGGCCTGCGCCGCAGCGCTGGCGAGCACCGAAGTAATTGAAGAAGAGAACCTTCTGGAGCGGGCGGCGCACCTCGGCGATCTGGCGCTGAAGCGGATGGAAAAGATGAAGGCCGAGCACGCAATAGTCGGCGACGTCCGGGCCAAGGGCTGCCTGATGGGAATCGAACTGGTAAAGGACAAGGCCACGAAGGAGCCGTTCGACGATGCCGGCAAACTTGTCTATCAGAAAGCCTTTACCAAGGGTCTGGCCTGGATTCCCGCCGGGCACATACTGCGAATGAGCCCGCCGATCATTATGGAAGATGAAGTCCTGCTGAAGGGCCTGGACATCATCGACGAGGCAATCGGGGAAACAGAAAAGGAATTGACATGACGAAGGAAAAGAGGGTCGAAGCAGATAAGCGGACACCGCTGTCGATAAGACAGCTGATGCCGGCGGACGCTGCGGAATTGTTGCGGTTCTATGAATCCCTGCCGCCTGATGTCGTCTGGCAGTTTCAGCCGTTCGCCGAGGTCAACGAGCAGGTGATGTCCAAACACCTGAACAACGCCGACGACGGAGAGGAAATCAGCCTTGGGCTTACTTCGCGCGACGGCAGCATCGAAGGCCACGCCTTCATCCGTTCCGTGCGCAAGGACAGGCCCGGCTTCGGCATAGGCCTCATGCCTCGGGCGCAGGGGCGGGGCTGGGGCCGGAAACTCATGCAGGCCGTCATGGACGAAGCCGATCGGCTCGAACTGCCGATGGTGAAACTGATCGTTATGAAGCATAACCACGCGGCAAAGACGCTCTACGAGAAGATGGGCTTCGAGATAAAAGGCGAGGCGACAAGCCGCGCGGAAAACGACTGCCACTACATGGAAAGGATATACCGGCAACGGTAAGTACGCTGAACGGGTGGAGTCCTGAATGATGAAAACGATACGATTTGGAATCATCGGATGCGGGTTGATGGGTCGTGAATTCGCAAGCGCCGCTGCAAGGTGGTCTCACCTTCCGGACATGAACGTCAGGCCGGAGATAGTCGCAATCTGCGATACGAACAAAGCCATGCTGCCGTGGTACACGGATAATTTGCCCTCCATAGAACAGGCGACAAAAGACTATCGCGAGTTGTTGGCCAACGACGCCGTCGAGGCCGTCTATTGCGCCGTGCCGCACAATCTGCATGAACAGATATATTGTAACATCATCTCGGCGGGCAAACATTTGCTTGGCGAAAAGCCCTTCGGCATCGACAAGGCTGCAAACGATGCGATTCTTTCCTGCATCGCCGAACACTCGGACGTTTTCGTCCGGTGCAGCAGCGAGTTTCCATTTTTCCCCGCCGTTCAGCGTATCGGCGAGATGATAGAGGCCGACGCCTTCGGGCGAGTCATCGAGGTCAATTCCGGCTTTATGCATTCGAGCGATCTTGATCCGGCCAAGCCCATCAACTGGAAGCGCATGATCGCCTCCTGCGGCGAATACGGCGTGATGGGCGACCTGGGCATGCACGCCTGCCACGTGCCCTTCCGCGCCGGCTGGATTCCGCGGAACGTCAGGGCCGTTCTTTCCAATATCATCACCGAACGTCCCGACGGCAAGGGCGGCATGGCGCCGTGCGAGACGTGGGACAACGCTGCGCTTCTGTGCGAAGCGACCGATCCGGCGAGCGGCGAGATGTTTCCCCTCACAATCAAGACCCAGCGGATAGCCCCGGGCGAAAAGAACACCTGGTACCTCGAAATAAAGGGTACCAACGCCGCCGCTCGTTTCTCCACCAGGAATCCGAAGTTGCTGGAGGTGCTTGAATACAAAGGCGGCGAGCAGACATGGCAACAAATTGACACCGGGCACGAAACGGCGTTCAAGAGCATCACGGGCGCTATTTTTGAATTCGGATTCTCCGATGCGATCCTGCAGATGTGGGCCTCATTCTTGTACGAAATGGTCGAGGGTAAGCCGATCAGGAAATTCGCCGGATGCGCCACGCCTGCTGAAACTGCCGTCAGCCACCGCCTCTTCACAGCGGCTCTGGAATCGCAGAGGACAGCCGATGTGGTAGTCGTATAGTATCAGATTACATAAGGGGACAATGATGAAAGAACTGGAAAAGGTCTCTGTCAGTGCAGTTGCCGGACCTCTTAAAGAAAAAGTGCTGTCTGCATTCCAAAGGCGGATTACCGAATGGGGGCTGGTTATGCCGGATGTCGAGCCGTTGGTTCTGGATTTCGGTCTGGGCGATTTCGAGCACGTCGGCCTGATCGAATACTGGATCGCCAACGAGACCGAAGCCGGCTACTGCGGTAAATACCTGTTCCTGTTCGACGGTCAGCGTTGCCCCGCGCACAAACACGCGCTGAAACACGAAACGTTCTACGTCGTCAAGGGCGCTGTGAAGATGACGGTGGATGGCAAGGACCGCACGCTGGGTATAGGGAACGTGCTGGCCATGCCTCAGGGGTGCGTGCACACGTTCGAGGCCGAAGGCGACTCGCTGATCCTGGAAATCTCCATGCCTTGTCTGATAGCCGACAACTACTTTGAAGACCGGACCATTCAGAACTGGCTACAGCGGAATCATACTACCGCCAATTAGGGCCTGTTGCCCAACCGGTTCAGTTTGCACGAGATCAGTGGTCGCAAATATTCTCCCCCGCCTGTAAAGACCCGCTGATGTACGCCTCGGCCAAAATTTCCGGAGTCTCGGACGGCGCACCGACAACGACGGCGATTTCGTT
Organism: Planctomycetales bacterium; assembly: GCA_030592655.1. Classification (GTDB taxonomy): domain Bacteria; phylum Planctomycetota; class Phycisphaerae; order SM23-33; family SM23-33; genus JAUWNJ01. Next base: position 6,613 of record JAUVIQ010000098.1, read on the forward strand.
TTGGGTGAATAATTGCTGGGCGCGATTACCCATGCCGCCGGCGATGATGACGGTCGCCCCCTGCTCGTGCAGCCAACGGGGAAGTACGCCCGGCTCATGTCCCGGTGGAGTCAGCATCTCTGTTTCGCCGACCTTCTTCGTGGCTTCATCGGCCTCTACAAGAGCGAACTGCTCGCAGTGTCCGAAATGCATGCTCAACCGCCCGTCGGTAAGTGGAATTGCTATCTTCATGTACGTGTTCTCCTCAAGAGTATCTGTTTCCGACGACGTTGCCGGGTCTTTAATAATCGTATTTTCACTCACATATTCAGCGTTTTTTATTCCCCGCCAAAACCGACTGCACCTCGGCCCAAACCTGCTTGATTTCCGTCGCGGCGCCGTTGCTTTGATACTCAACGAGCGACTTTTTCTGAATCTGCGCTTCGGTTACGGCGCGATCATAGCGGACCTTACCGGCCAGTCTCATACCGCGCCGGCGGGTCTGTTCTTCAATCTGCGAGGCAATCTCCTCGTTCAAATCCCATTTATTAATGCACACGAGCGTCTCGACGCCGAAGTGCTTTGTCAGGTCGGTTACGCGCTGAAGGTCGTGCAGGCCGCTGAGTGTCGGCTCGGTTACCACCAACACAAGGTCAGCGCCGGTGATTGACGCGATGACCGGACATCCGATGCCCGGCGCACCGTCGATCAGGATTAAGGTCGATTTGCGATCTTCGGCGATTTTTTTCGCTTGCGAGCGGACGATGCTTACGAGTTTCCCGGAGTTTTCTTCAGCCACGCCGAGTTTGGCGTGAACCATAGGCCCGCATCGGGTATCGGAGATGAACCATTCGCCGTTAACCGCCGGGGCGAACTCGATGGCGTTCTCGGCGCAGAACCAGGCGCACACTCCGCATCCTTCACAGGCTACCGGATCGATACGATATGTCTTGTCCACCTTTCCGTTTCCAGGACCGTCGAAGAAGACCGCGTCAAAGCGGCATATCTCCTGGCACTTACCACACGCGGTGCAGTGCCCAGCCATGATCCTCGCGCGGGAGCCGCCGGAAAAATTCTCACGTTTGACGATGGTCGGATCGAGGATAAGATGCAGGTCGGCGGCGTCCACGTCGCAATCGGCCAGCACAGCCTTATCGGCCAGAGCGGCGAACGATGCGACAATAGAAGTCTTTCCCGTCCCGCCCTTACCGCTGATAACAACCAGTTCCTTTGGTTTTGTTTCCATTTGTCTCGCTATCCCTTCGATGATCCGGTGTTCCGTTCCGCAGGCAAATCACGAATGGCGGCATCGATGCCCTTGACAGAATCATCTTCAGCAGCCTTGATCGCATCGATGGTTTTCTCGTTCACCTTTTTCTGCTTGTTGAAGAATCGTATCATGCGTTGCATGAAAGCGGCCTGCTCGGCCGGTTCCCGGAAATGCCCAAGCAGTTTGCGGACCCATCGCAGGTTGTCCGCTACTTCCTGCGGAATCCTCTCGCCGTCGTGACGAACGGCCTCCTGCGGACATACTTCGTGGCACTTGCCGCATCGGATACAATCGTTTTCGTCGATGTCGGCGTAGCCGGAATCTTCTATGCTCATCGCCCCGACCGGACATTCCTGGATGCAGATTCCACAGCCGCTGCACATCTCGTGATTTACCCATGGCACAGTTGGTTTCTCCTTTTCAATCCACTGATTCTTTACTGTTGCGAACGATGTTCCTTTCTTCCGGCGTCGAGCAGAACGTCTCGAGCGCGAGAATTCTCTTCCAGCGATGCAGGCCGGGAATCTCTTTGCACTTCGCCGGCGATGCGGCGCAATACACCATGTATCCGCCGCTGAGGTTTCGCACGGTATATCCGAGTTGCTTTAGTATCCGGCAGACGTAGTAACTGCGGATTCCCGTGAGGCAGTACACAAAGAGTGTTTGCCCCTTCGGTAATTCGTTGAGGCGGTCGCGAACGTCGTCGATGGGGATGTTGACGGCGCCTTTGATATGTCCGCGTCGGAACTCTCTGACCGTACAAACATCAAGCAGGAATTCGTCTTTCTCGATTATCCGCTCAAGTTCGTCTGCGTGAAACACCTCCACGTCGCCCTGGACGATATTAGCGGCTACGTATCCGGCGATGTTCACTGCGTCCTTTCCCGTACCGTACTGCGGAGCGTACGACAATTCCAGGCGGGTCAGGTCGAAGACGGTCATTCCACCATGCAGGGCAGTCGCGAGGACGTCGATTCGCTTATCGACACCGTCGATGCCGACGATCTGAGCGCCGAGAATCTTCCCATCCTTCGGCGAGAACAGGAGTTTCATCACCATCGGCGTAGCTCCGGGGAAGTATCCGGCGTGTGAGGCGGGATGCGTGTACGACTTCCGGTAGGCGACGCCTTTGGACTTCAGGCTTCGCTCGTTGGCGCCGGTCGAGGCCACGGACAAGTCGAAGACCCGAACGATATTCGTGCCGAAGGTGCCCGGAAACGAAACGTCCTTTGCGAAGATGTGATCCGCAGCCAGCCGCCCCTGCTTGTTGGCAATGCCCGCCAGGGGCATCAGTCGCCGCCCGCCAAGAACGCGGTCTTCGGTCTCTACGGCGTCGCCGACGGCATAGACGGACTCGTCGGTCGTTTGCAGGTGCTCGTTGACGCGAATTCCTCCCCGCTCGCCGATTTCCAGACCGGCCCGGCGGGCCAGTTCGGCCTCAGGCCTGACGCCAATTGCGGAAATCACCATGTCGCAGGGAATCTGCCGACCACCGCGGACGGTAACCACCAGTCGATGCTCCCCGTTTTCGTGGAAGGACTCGACCGGACAACCAAGGACCAACTCGACGCCGCTGAGCCGCAGGTGCTGGTGAATCCATTCAGCCATCTCCCGGTCCAGCGCCGGCATGACCTGATCGACCATCTCCACCAGCGTAACGTGGATGCCCAGGTGGCTGAGGTTCTCCGTCATTTCCAGGCCGATGAACCCCCCGCCTACGACCACCGCCTCCTGCGGGTCCGCCTGCTCCACGAGACCACGGATTTTTTCGGCATCTTCTATGGTGCGAAGGGAGAATATCCTCGGGTCGTCCATGCCCGGCAGCGGAGGACGCACAGGTTCGGCTCCGGGCGACAGCACGAGTTTATCGTAAGGTTGGCGATAGTTCCGGCCGGTGAGATGGTCCAAAACCTCAATAGTTTTTTCTTGTCGATCAATGGACAGCACCTCGTTCCTGACGCGGACATCCACGTGAAAACGCCGTGCGAAACGTTCCGTTGTTTCCACGAGCAGTTTGTCTCGCCTTTCGATTTCGCCGCTGACGAAGTAGGGAAGGCCACAATTCGCAAACGAGATGTGTTCGCCGCGCTCGAACATCACGATCGTCGCGGACTCGTTGAGCCGGCGCGCCCGGGCGGCAAACGACGCTCCGCCCGCCACGCCGCCGACAACCACAATAGTCTCCGTCATATCGATCTCACAACGTGATAATTCTGTCGGCCCGGCTGACCCACTCAGCCAATTCCGCCATGGTCGCCTCATTCGCGCCGTCGAAGTATGGTTCGTTTTTGTAAAGGCCGCACCTGACCTTGCACGTCCCACATACCTTGACGGTTACACTCTTGGCAATAAGGTCTTTCAGCATTTGCCCCAGGTCAAAGTAGTCGTCCGGTGGCCTGGCTGCGTCACGGGCAAGGTCCACGGAGTCGTTCATTAGAAAAATCCGCACCTCGATGTCCGCACCGAGGAGTTTGTCCGCAAGCCTCAGGCCGTTCCATGCAACATCCGTCCCATCGTACGGTTGATTGTTGAATATGATCAGTGTGTTCACAGCATGCTCCGTTTTTGTGTTATGAAAGCGGGCACGTCCCTGTCGGGCAGCTCGAACTACCCGATGAGCCGGACTTTGCGGCGAAGGTCGAGAAAGCCTTCTCGGTCTTGCCGGAACCGCACTTCTCGCACACGTGGGCCTTTTTGCTGCCGGCCTTTTCCAGAAAACTCGTTACGTGTCCGCATTTTGTGCATTGATACTCAAAAATAGGCATCGGTATTCTCCTTATAAAAAAAGCACAAAAGAAGAATTCACCGCAGAGAACGCAGAGA
>JAUVIQ010000186.1 GCA_030592655.1 Planctomycetales bacterium
CAGTTATTCGCGATCCCGCTGTGGTCCAGGGATTCGTATATACTCTTGTAAGCGTCCTGCAATTCACTGTATTTTCCGACCACAGCCACCGAAACGGTCGATGCGGGATTGCGGATGGTTTCGATAATTCCGGGCCAGGGTCCGAGGTCCAAAGGCCCGGCTTCCAGGCCGAGACGCTCAATAACATACTCGTCCAGCCCCTGGTCGATGAACTGGAAAGGGACTTCGTAAATAGTGTCGGTTACGTCCGGCTCTTCGATAACGCATCGTCGCGGGACGGAGGTGAACAGGGAGATTTTCTGCTTCATTGCTTCGTCTATCGGTTTTTCGCACCGGCAGACGAGAACATCCGGGCTGATGCCTATCTCGCGGAGTTTCTGGACGCTGTGCTGGGTGGGTTTTGTCTTGATTTCGCCGGCGGCCTTAACCGTTACGATGAGCGTAACGTGGAGATACATGACGTTTTCGCGTCCCTCGTCCAGGCTGAACTGGCGAATGGCCTCCAGGAAGGGCAGACCTTCGATGTCTCCGACGGTCCCGCCCAGTTCGGTGATTACCACGTCTGCGTCGTTGGCGACCAGGCGAATCGCCGCCTTGATCTCGTCGGTAATGTGCGGGACGACCTGAATGGTTGCGCCGAGGTAATCGCCGCGACGTTCCTTTTCGATTACGCTGCTGTAGATTCGCCCGGAGGTGAAGTTACTCGCCCGGCTGGTGGGGATGCCGGTAAATCGCTCGTAGTGCCCCAGGTCGAGGTCGGCTTCGGCCCCGTCGTCGGTAACGTAAGTTTCGCCGTGCTGATAGGGATTCATTGTTCCGGGATCGACGTTGAGGTACGGGTCGAATTTCTGCATCGCCACCTTCAGCCCGCGCCGGCCAAGCAGCATTCCCAGCGAGGCTGCGGTAATTCCCTTGCCCAGCGACGAAACCACTCCGCCCGTTACGAAAATGTATTTTGGTATTTTATCTGTTTTCAACTCCATTTCCCTTTATCGCCTTCCGTGTCCTTACAGTGTTTCCGTGGTACATTTCCGGGGGCCTTGATATCGGGAATTCGCAACCGTTCCGCAGATTGCAAAAACGGTCTGCAAACGGTTTTTCCCTGTGGGGCCAACCTATATAACCTATCAGCCGGTAGGCAGGCAAGGATAAACCGCCCGGAACAATGCCCAATTTTACCGCGGTCCTTGAGGTTTCCGACGGAAACGGGTATATCAGGGCAGTTTATATCATAAATATATTGAGCGAAGCGGGAGAACGCATGCCGTCAAAAATCGGATTCGACAACGAGAAGTATCTTCAGGAGCAGACCGCCTCTATCCTGGAACGGGTGGAGCGGTTTAATAACAAACTCTACCTGGAGTTCGGTGGGAAACTGCTTTTTGATTATCACGCTGCTCGCGTCCTGCCGGGGTTCGACCCGAACGTCAAAATGCACCTGTTGCGACAACTCAAAGACAAGGCCGACATTATCCTGTGCATCTATGCCGGCGATATCGAACGAAAGAAAATCCGCGCGGATTTCGGTATTACCTACGACAGCGATACGCTTCGGCTGATTGACGACCTGCGAGGATGGGGTGTTGAAATCACGGCAGTGGTTATCACCCGTTTCAACAATCAGCCGGCGGCTACGATGTTCAAAAACAAACTCGAGCGGCGAGGCGTTCGGGTCTATACGCACTCGGCGACCAGGGGGTATCCCGCCGACGTGGACCTTATCGTCAGTAACGACGGTTACGGCGCGAACGAATATATCGAGACGCATCATCCGTTGGTGGTCGTTACAGGTCCCGGCCCCGGCAGCGGGAAACTGGCGACCTGCCTGTCGCAACTCTATCACGACTACCGACGGGGGCAAAAGAGCGGATACGCCAAGTTCGAGACCTTCCCCATCTGGAACCTGCCGCTGAAACATCCGGTCAACGTAGCCTACGAAGCGGCGACAGCCGACATAAGAGACTTCAACCTGATCGACCCGTTCCATTTGTCCGCCTACGGTAAGACGTCCATTAATTACAATCGCGACGTTGATGCGTTCCCGGTGCTTGCCAGGATTCTGGAGAAGATCACCGGCGCAGAATCGATCTACAAATCACCGACGGACATGGGCGTCAACCGGGCGGGGTTTTCCATTACGGACGATGCGGTGGTAACCGAAGCGGCGAAACAGGAGGTTATCCGGCGATATTTCCGCTACGGATGTGAATATGCAATGGGCCTGACCGACCGGGAGACAGTCGAGAGGGCCGAGGTGCTGATGAAACAGCTGGACGTCAGGTGCGAGGACAGGAAGGTTGTCTTACCGGCCCGACAGGCGGCGACCGAAGCGCAACAGCAGGACAGGGGCAACGAGGGCGTTTTCTGTGGAGCGGCCATTGAACTTGCCGACGGCACCATCATTACCGGGCGGAACTCGTCCCTTATGCACGCAGCCAGCAGCCTGATATTAAACGCCATTAAACATCTGGCTGAGATGCCGGCGAAACTTCACCTCCTCTCACCGCGCATTATTAAATCCATCGCCGAATTCAAGAAGGACATCCTGAACAGGCGATCCCTGAGCCTGGACCTGGAGGAAACGCTCATCGCCATCAGCATCGAGGCTGCCGCTCATCCTGCCGCGAAAATGGCGATGGAGAAACTCAAGGAAATCCGTGGATGCGAGGTTCACATGACCCACATCCCGACCCCCGGCGACGAGGCGGGCCTGCGAAGACTGGGAATCAACCTGACCGCAGAACCGAACTTCTCCACCAGAAACCTGTTTGTAACGTAAGAACCCGCAGGCCCACCTCTTTTACTAATCTCTCACGTGCACGCCGTGCTGGCGCAGGTAGTCTTTTACTTCGGCGATGGTGTAGGTTCCGTAGTGGAAGATGGAGGCTGCCAGGGCTGCATCGGCTTTGCCTTCAGTGAATACGCGGAGCATGTCTTCAGGGCCGCCCGCGCCGCCGGAGGCGATTACCGGGATGGAGACTGCCTCGTTGACGGCGGCGTTCAACTCGATGTCATACCCTGCGTTGTGCCCGTCGGAGTCTATTGAGGTCAGCATAATCTCACCGGCTCCGAGCTGCTCGACCTCTTTAGCCCACTCGATTACGTCGATTCCCGTCGGCGTCGTCCCGGCGTTGATATAAACCTCCCAACTTTCACCGGTTCGCTTGGCGTCAATTGCCACGACGACGGCCTGGTTTCCGAAGGCTTCGGAAATCTCGGTTATCAGGGGTTTGTTGCGAACGGCTGCGGTGTTGATGGAGATTTTTTCCGCCCCCGCGCTCAGCAGGCCACGAGCGTCTTCGATGGTCGAGATTCCCCCGCCGATAGTGAACGGGATGAAAACCTCCTCGGCCACGCGGGCAGCCAGTTCAAGAATCGTCTTTCTGGCTTCGAGCGTGGCGGTGATGTCGAGGAAGACGAGTTCGTCGGCCCCGGCGTCGCTGTACTGCTTGCCGCACTCGACCGGATCGCCTGCGTCGCGCAGATTCACAAACGACCGGCCCTTGACCACCCGGCCATCTTTAACGTCCAGACACGGTATTATGCGTTTCGCTAACATCGTTTTTAAGCACAGATTGCGCAGAAATTTTCCAATATTGTCAGTCCATCCAGGCCGGAGCGTTCAGGGTGGAACTGTACGCCGAAGACGTTCCCTGACTGGACGACCGAGGCGAAGGTCAGGCCGTAATCGGTCGAGCCGATAACGGCGGCGGGTTCGTCAGGAACCACGTAATACGAATGGGCGAAGTAGAAGAATTCCTCGTCTTTGACGGCGATTAACAGCGGTGAGAGGTCTTGATGTCTGACCTCGTTCCATCCCATGTGCGGTATTTTAAGCGACGGCGACTCGACAAAGCGTTTGACTTTACCGGGGATAATTCCCAGCCCATCGTGCCGGCCATGCTCGTCGCTTTCGCTGAAGAGCAATTGCATCCCCAGACAGATACCCAGAAGCGGCTTGCCATTTCGCACGGATTCCAGCACAACCTTCGTCAGGCCAAGTTCGCGCAGGTTCTCCATCGCTCGCCAGAAGGCCCCGACGCCGGGCAGGATTACGCCGTCGGCGCCGGAAATCTCGTCTGCATCGGAAGTAATAATCGACTCGGCGCCAATCCGCTCGGCTCCAACCCGCCGCAAAGCGCATTGAACGCTCCGAAGATTCCCAAGTCCATAATCTACGATGGCTATCATATCAAATTGGCAATTGACAATTGGCAATCGGCAATTGCTTACTCCCACTCAATCGTCGAGGGCGGTTTCGACGATATGTCATAGACGACCCGATTGACGCCGTGTGCTTCGTTGATAATCCTGGCTGAGAGTCGGCCTAGCAGGTCGTGTGGCAGGCGTGCCCAGTCAGCGGTCATTGCGTCGAGACTCGTAACTACCCGCACAGCCGCGACGTTCGCGTAGGTTCGCTCATCTCCCATTACGCCGACGCTTTTTACCGGCAGCAGCACTGCGAACGATTGCCAGATTTCGTCGTAGCCTTCCCAATTTTCCATTTCCTGCTGGACGATAAGGTCGGCGGCGCGGAGTATTTCGAGGCGTTCTTCTGTAACTTCTCCGATAATTCGCACTGCCAGGCCCGGCCCGGGGAAAGGCTGACGGTTCACCAGGTTTGCCGGTAGGCCCAATTCAGCCCCAAGCCGGCGGACCTCGTCCTTGAAAAGTTCACGTAGCGGTTCGATTAATTTAAATCCCAGTTCGTCCGGCAGTCCGCCGACGTTGTGATGGCTCTTGATTGTTGCCGACGGTCCGCCACTTGCGGAGACGCTTTCGATTACGTCCGGGTAAAGCGTGCCCTGGGCGAGGAAATCTATCTTGCCGAGTCCCTTGGCAGTCCGGCTGAAGACGTCTATGAAGACTTTGCCGATAATCTTACGCTTTCGTTCCGGGTCGGTTACGCCGACCAGTGCGTCGAGAAATTCCTTTCTCGCATCGACAGTCTGCATGTTCAGCGGGAAATCATGCTGGAAATATCGTTCGATCTGTTCGACCTCGCCTGCCCGCAGCAGCCCGTTATCGACGAAGACGGCGTGCATCCTCTCGCCGATAGCGCGGTTGAGAAGGGCGGCTGTTACGGACGAATCCACCCCGCCTGAAAGTCCGCAGATGACGTGCCCGTCGCCGACGGTTTCCTTTATCCTCGCGACTTCCTCGGCGATAAATCCTGCCATTGTCCACCCGCCGCTGCAACCGGCTACGCGGAACAGGAAATTCCGCAGAATTTCCTTACCCCTGGTTGTGTGAACCACTTCGGGGTGAAACTGGACGCCGTAGATTTTCTTTCCGGCGTTGCCCATCGCAGCCACATGGCAATCGTCGGTGTGTGCGAGCGTTTCGAAACCGTCCGGCAATTCCCTGACCAGGTCGCCGTGACTCATCCAGACGTCGAGGCGATTTTCCAAATCGGCGAAGAGTTCATCTGGCTTATCGACCAGCAGCGTCGCAGGCCCGTATTCTCCGCCGGTGTGTTTTTCGACCACGCCGCCGAGCAGTTGCCCCAGCAGTTGCATTCCGTAGCATATCCCCAGCACGGGGATGTCCATTTCTAAAATGGCGGCGTCCATGCTCGGCGACTCATCGGCGCGGACTGATGCAGGCCCGCCCGAAAGTATTATCGCAACAGGGGCCGCTTGCGAAACCTTATCGGCCGATATGTCGTGCGGGACGATCTCGCAATAAACGCCCAGTTCCCTGACCCGACGGGCGATTAACTGGCACGTCTGCGAACCAAAATCCAATATCAATACTTTCTCACGCATGTTGTTACCTTACCAAAACGGAATTTGCCACAGAGACACAGGCGGCTGTTCGCCGTCCCGTGGGGAGAACGCAGAGAGGTGAAAAG
>JAUVIQ010000103.1 GCA_030592655.1 Planctomycetales bacterium
CCGCCCGGCGAGTCGTCAATTCGCTGCTCAGGTCCGGGGGGATTCGTTCCCCAGATAGGTTTTTCCCCGAACGGCAGGTTTATTATCTCTGCCGGACATTCCGGGCAGATTGCCGTCTCCGATACCACGAATGGAAAGCGGATTATCACCATCAATCGCGCCGGCGGGGTCTTCGGCGTAACATTTTCGCCCGACGGAAAACTCATCGCCTCGGCTGGGAGGGACAAGACCGTCCGCGTATGGGAGACCGCCACCGGAAAGCAGGTGCTGAGTTTCACCGGACACACCGGTCCGGTCAACGCCGTCGCCTTCAGCCCCGACGGCAGGACGCTGACGTCGGCTGGGGCGGATACGACGATCTTGCTCTGGAGCATTGATCCCTGGGTGCAATTGGCTCACCAGACGCCGGCGGTGAAAATGGATACGTATAAGCCGGCGGAACTGTGGGAGCAACTGAAACTGGCAGGGGATACCACTGCCGATGCCTACAAAGTCATGTGGGTTCTGGTTAACAGCGGCGACAAGGCAGTGGATTTGTTGGATAAGCGTCTAAAGCCGGAACGCATAGACCGTGAAAAGGTCAAGCGGCTGATTGATGACCTGGACGATAGCAAGTATAAGGTTCGCAAGCGTGCTTCGGAGGAACTTACCGGTTTGGGCAGGGTGATTGAGTCTGACATTCGGGAGGCATTGAAGGATCCGGCCTCGCTGGAGGCGAAGGTTCGCCTGGAGAGAGTGCTCAAGGTGGTTTCATCCCCGCTGCTTAATAATACGCCCGAATCGCTCCGTAATTGCCGGAGCGTGCAGGTCCTTGAATTAATCGGAACGGCCAAGGCCGGGGGTGTTTTGAAGAAACTCACCGCCGGTAACGCCAAAGCGCCGCTTACGAAAGATGCAAAATCCGCCCTCGCCAGAATCGCCTCCCGCAACCGGTAGGCTGGGCCGGAGCGGAGCGAAGGCCCACCTTCAATCTAGGAGACCTGGAGTTCTTTCGGGCTTTTATCGAGGTGATTCTTGAGCCGACCAAGGATAGCAGAGTGCATCTGCGAAACGCGGGACTCCGATAACGCCAATGTCTCGCCGATCTCTTTCATCGTCATGCCTTCGAAATAGTACAGCAGGATGATAAGTCGTTCCGCTCGGCTTAATCCTCGCGTAACCCAGTCTTTGACGTCCTTACGCTGAAACTGTCGGAACGGGTCTTCGCTGCGTTTGTCTTCCAGAATGTCAATTTCCAGGACATCCCTGTTGGAGTCCGTTTCAAACCATTTTCGAGACAGGCTTATCAGTCCGGTCGCCTGTGAGTCCCTCTGGAGTTTGCGAAATTCGGTCAGGTTCACTTTCATCTTCTTAGCGAGTTCCCGGTCGGTCGGTTTCCTTCCCAGTTCCATTTCCAGGACGCCTGTGGCTTGGGATATCTTGTGGGAACGACTTCGGACCAGGCGAGGAACCCAGTCCATACTTCGCAATTCGTCCAGAATAGCGCCGCGAATACGCTGAGAGCAATAGGTCTCGAACTTGACGCCCCTGTCCAGATCGAACGCGTTTATCGCGTCTATAAGCCCGAATGTGCCTGACGAGATGAGGTCGTCAACCTCAACTTCCTCAGGCAGGCGGGCCGAAAGACGCTCGGCTGTGTATCGAACGATCGGTAAATAATGCTCGATAAGCGAGTTGCGAATGTCGTCGCTGTGGGTCCTGGCGAATTTCTTCCACCACTGTTGAATTGTCTTCGCGTCGTTTGCTGCTACTGCAATGGCCATTACACACTCCTTTGCCTTTGACCTTTATTCGGGCGTAGGTTAATTTTCCAAATCGACCAGATTGCCCAGTATCTTTATGACGCCTATATTGCCCAGATTACCTATATTACCTTGGTTGTCAAGTTTAATTCTCGATAAAAACGCAAAAAAGTTCAGTATTTTCTTCTGTGTTTTTTTTATATCCTTTGTACCAATGGGGTTACAGTGACTTTTTTACACAGTCCGAACCCGTAAATTTTGTTGTTATAGACCATTAGCCGTTCATTTCTGCAAAATGCCCGCGAATTTCCCGCATTGTCTTTCTCTGTCGTTTGAGTTCTTCGATTACGTCTAGGCGGGAGAAGACTGATTCGTCATAAAGTCGATGCCCGCCGGCGGACCGTCGCGTCTCGGTAATCAGACCCATGATGGTGTAGTTATGGACGGTCTGGCGTGATAGCCCTGTATATTCGACAACTTCGCCGATCCGGTATAGTTTTTGGGGGATAGGCTTGCGTCGCGGGGGAGAGGTGGGCCAAGTCGAATTATCCGAACTGTCGGACGCTCGTTTTGGAAAAACTTTACCAGCGACCATGTCGTAAACTCCTTTTTACATTTTTCAAAATGTAAAAATAGATTCTCGCGGGGAGTATGTCAACAGAATTATCTGAAAAAAGTGAAAATTTTTTTGCTGCCGTAACGTCGCGATTATTGCGAAGCGCCAAGCCTCCCAGGGGGCAGGCGTGCGGCTGACCGGCTTGCCGCTTCGCAATAATCGTAAAAAAACCGACGCGAAGAAGCAGTGGTTCTGTTTCCACTAACCGCTTATTATATCGAAACATACAAACTTTTTGTCACGAACATCGGTCCGTTTGAGTTAAGTTCGTAATTTTCCCAGGCCTTCGGAGGCCTGGACTGTGTTTGAGAATGGGAGAATCAGAAATACGCCGGCCAAGCCCAGCCACTACGCCGGCTGGGTGTAAGGACGGAAAAGTAAGAGAAAGGAAAAATCGTAACATGAGAAACCCAGGATTGATCAAGATTGTTTTATCGGTTTTGTTTATTTCGAGCGTTTCGCTCTATGCAGCGCCGGTAATAAAAGACTTCTCATCAAAAGGCGGGCGTACGACCAACAAGACCGTCCCGAAGGACATAATGTACCTTGCCAGACCCGGCGACAAGATTACCTTCACCGTCAAGGCAGACGGCGCGGACAAGTACGTCTGGCAGGTCAACAAGGTTTCCGACAAGCAGGCCAAGGGTAACTCATTCGTCTGGACCGTCCCATCCGAAAAGGGGATATGGGAAATCAACCTCAATGCCGTTGGCGGTAAGGAAGAAACACACCGGGAATGGGTCGTCTCGACACTCTCAAAGCAGGAAGCCCCGGACATTTTCGATTATTTCTCGGATGGTAAATACTACGGCAGGAGCGCCACCGACCCGTGGGGCAGAAAGTTGCCCGAATGGGGCGAAACCAACAGCGGCGATTACATCCAGAAAACCCCCAAGGACATCTACGATGCCAAGGACGGTTTCCTTCAGAAGAAACCCAAGGTAAAAGGTTCGCTCTTTTTGCCGTCATCGACTGTCTATGGTACGTGGAGGATAAAGTACAAAGGTTCGCTGGGTTATTATTTTACCGGGACGAAGGATCGTTCCGGCCGAATCCAGAGCCGACCGGGGACATACACCTACTCCCACGCCGGGACAGGCTTTTATGGTGGGCACTTCTGGTTTAAAGGCAGAACCTCGCCGGGCCTGTTCAAAGGAGGGTTCCAGAAGAACATAAAGTACACGGCTTACGGGTATCCTCGACGTCAGTCCTTCGCATGGCGGAGAGGTATCGCCGAATACGGCTCTTACCTTAGTCATGTCCCCGGATGGGTTGACGCGAAGATAATCCACGCGCCGGACGGGGCATTTTATATATGGGTCAATGGTCGGCTCATGCCCGGCACGTTCAACTTCGATAATCTCGTCAAAGTCAGCGAATTCATCCGCTTTGCCAGCCTGACCGTCGATAACGTCGAGGTGTACAAGGACCGTTATATTTTCCCTCCGAAAAGTGCAGCCTTCGAGGATTATCAGTCCGTCAAAGTCAAAAAGCGCGAGGTTATCAGGAAGGGCATCGTAATCAACGGACGCGGCGTGAGATTGTCCGAGGTGGTGGCGATGGTGGGCGATAAGTCGCTGTTCAGTTACGACCAGACTAAAAAGACCGCCGTCTGCCGGACGGACCTCGTCCTGAACGGAGCGGCGGAACTCATTCTGAAAGGCGAGACGCTGAAGATGCATAGTGAGACGCCGGGCCGGCGACATATTCGTATTTTTGAGGCAGCGACGCTGAAACTGGAAAATTCCACAATCACTTCGACCAACGGGAACCATTACCAGTGGCGTTTCACCAGTCCGTACAACACTGAATACGTCCCTGCCGGCGGGGCCGGCGCAGGTTACTTCGACTCACGAGCGATCCTCATCGCCCGAAACTCGACTATCGACAACTGCGGCTTCCTATACCTCCAATCGCCGCGTGGCCTGGTGCTGGAAAACACCAAACTGACCAACCTGGTGGAGATCAAGAGCGGGCCAAGCGTTGCGTCCAATCCAAGGTTCCATCCGGTCAGCGCGGCATTCCGGTTCAGGGAAACCATGCCGACCGTTCCGTATCGCGGCTTCCGCAATTTGGTATTTACAGGTAAAAAAGGAGGCGAAGCGGCGAGCGTGGTCTTTGACGGTGGAGACACCTTCGGAAAACTCAACGTCTATGACTCGGTCTTCGAAAACGTTACCGTCAAGGCTCTCAGCCATTCAAAGACAATCGGAACGGGACGCAAGGATGACTGGCAAAGCAAGACTGGCCAGACCTGTTGGGCCATTTCAGAGACCAGCCGGACACTCAACCTTATTAACTGTAAATTCGAGAAGTTAGACCCGGCCAACAAGTTCTGCTGGATTCAGCCCAAGTATTACCTGGACCTGAAAGTTGTGGACAAGAACGGGAAACCGGTCTCCGGGGCAAAAGTAACCATCACAAACGAGATAGATGATGAAAACCACCCGTCGGAAAACCTCAAGGAAGAGCCTGTCTGGACCTGCACCTACGGCGAAGGCTATGGCTATCATCTTGTGCCGTATCAAAAGTGGGCGGATGTCAATGATATGCGCTCTACCATAACCGGAAGTAACGGACATACGCCATTGCCGAACGATAAGGATAAATCCCTTGTGCTGACCGATTACACGAAAATGAACGAGAAGAATTTCGACGGAATAAATATAGTTTGGAGCACTTCCAATAACCGGCTATACCTGCGGATGGACGTATATGACGATGAAAAGGGTCATATTCTCGCCCACGCCCGGCGGTTCTCCGGTGATGCATGGAAGCAAGGGCAGACGCACCACGCAAAACTGACTTATGACAAGAAGGAAGGGGTTGTTCACCTCGTGATTACTCAGGGATCAAAGACGGTCTGGGATACGGGGAAATTACCCCTGTTTACACCGGACAGGAGCAGGATCATAAAGACGCGATTGGATTTCAATTCCATAGAACTGGGCATAGGCCGGTCCGGACTTCCCCGGCCTGGGGAGGGCAGTTTCGTGAAATGGGACCCGAAGGGGTATATCTCCCTGTATCATTCGGGCGTAAGCAGTGGGGGGAAACTGGCTACTCGCATCGACAATATGAGATTGAATGTCGAAGGTTTGGGAGTCATAGAAAACAACGACTATTCTCGACGTCCCTCCTTAACGTTCATACCGGGAAAGGTCTATTACCACAGCGGAAAACTGCCCAAGGCGAACGTGAGTTATCCGTTGACCAAAGGAACCGGGGGTAATTCTCTTTCCTGGGAGTTTGATATTGCCCTGGACAGAATCAAGGCCAGGTGCTGTGCTCGTTCGGCGGTATGGTTGCGGAAGCGGACCGACCAGAGCCATCGAGAATACACTTATCGCATTACAGTTGAGGCCGGCGGTGAGAAGAAGGTTATTACCGGCGTCAACCCAGGCCCGAAATGGCACCGCCCCGACCCGAATCAACCGACCTACACAATCACGGCTGTTCTCGACGGAAAAACCGTAACCGAGGACCAACTCAAAAAATAAAACCAAGCCCATCCGCTTCGCCGGCTTGGTTGCAAATCTTGACGTAATCGCCCCTGTGCCGTTAGCATAGAGTCCGGCAATTTCTGGTCAGGATAACCCGGATGAATTTATCGTTGCAGTCATCGAAGGCTTTGCGCGGGACGGTTCACGTTCCGCCGAATAAATCGCACTCGTTCCGCGCGCTGATAATGGCGTGCCTGGCCGAGGGTAAGAGTCGGATTATTTCCCCGGCCGTTTCCGCCGACTGGCTTCGCGGGACCGAGGCGATGGAGATGTTCGGCGCGAGCATCGAACCGTCCCACGGCGACAGTTGGGAGATCGTCGGAACGGCAGGGCGATTGAAAACGCCCGACGACGTAATCAACTGCGGAAACAGCGGGATAATTTTCCGGTTCTTCACAGCCCTGTCCGCTTGCTGTGAGGGATACACGGTTTTGACCGGCGACAATTCGCTCCGCCACATCCGACCCTGCGGACCGTTGATTGACGCGCTGAACTCGCTCGGCGCATGGGCGGCCTCGACCAAAGGCGACGGGCACGCCCCGATAGTCGTCCGTGGGCCGATAAAGGGCGGAACCGCCGAGATTGACGGAGCCGATTCTCAACCCGTCAGCGCGCTGCTGATAGCAGCCTCGCTGGCTGAAGCGCCGACCGAACTAATTGTCCGCAACCCCGGCGAAAAACCGTGGGTAGAAGTAACGCTGCATTGGCTGAAGCGATGCGGCGTCGAAATCGCCAACGAAGATTTCGCTCGCTACCGCATACCGCCCCGGAGCCGGTGGGGCGGTTTCGAGACGACCATCCCCGGCGACTGGTCGGCGGCAATGTATCCGATAGTAGCCGCCCTTCTCTGCCCCGACAGCGAGGTGCGAATCACCGGCATCGACCCGAACGACGTCCAGGGCGATAAGGCTATGCTCGACGTGCTGAAGGAGATGGGCGCGGATATCGAAATTACCGACGATGGCGTAATAGCCCGGTCGTCTGCGCTGCTGGGCAGGGAAATCGACTGCAACGATTTTATCGACCAGTTCATGCTCCTGGCTGTTGTCGGAGCATTGGCCGAGGGCGAGACGGTTTTGACCGGGGCGGAAATCTGCCGCCACAAGGAGTGCGATCGGATTACCGAGATGCACAATGCCCTGACGGCAATGGGCGCGGACGTCGAAGAGCGTCCCGACGGCCTGGTCATTCGCGGCGGAAAACTGCACGGGGCCAGACTCGATAGCCACGCCGATCATCGAATGGTAATGACGCTTGCGGTAGCAGGCCTGGCCGCGACGGGACAAACCGTTATAAACAATGTCGAATGTGTCAGGAAAACCTTTCCGTCGTTCATTCAGCAAATGGCGGGTATAGGATGTGAGGTGCAGAAACAATAGGGACTAGGGATTAGGGACTTGGGACTAGGTAAAAAAACTACGCCCTATGACCTACGACCTGCAACAGGAGTATTTAACAATGATGGGTTGTCATTTAGGAAGGTGTTTTCAGGTAACTGTGGCCGGCGGGTCTTATCAGCCGGGACTGACGGCTGTTCTACAGGGCGTCCCGGCGGGAATGCTGCTGACGGAACAGGAAATCTACGGCGACCTGCTGCTGAGGAAACCCGGCGCGGATGAACTTTCCTCGCCGAGAAAGGAGCCGGACCTGCCGATTATCTATACCGGCTTGAACGCAGCCGACACCGTCGAAGGCGCAGGCAACAGGAACCATACCAACGGAACGCCGCTTACGGTGCTGATCCCGAACCTCGACCGCCACTTCATTCACATTAAGCAATACCAGGACACGAATCGCACGCCCCGCCCCGGCCATGCGTCTTACGCCTCGTTTATCAAGTATGGCCCTGACGACGACGCCATCGGCGCGGGGATATTCAGCGGGCGATACACCTCCACAATCGTCGCAGCCGGGTTCGTCGCCAAGAAAATCCTCAAACTCTGCGGCATCGAAGTATGCTCGTATATCAGGGAAATTGCCGGCGTCCGCTGCGACGACGTCGATTGCGATACTGCCCTGAAATACACCGACGCCTATAAACAGATGCGGTGCGATTACGACCCGTTCTACCAGGAAGTTTATATCGGCGGGCGAATCACGCCGGAGATGCGGTTTCTGGAGAAGATAAGCATCCTGGCCCAGATTGAAAAGCAGATCGACGAGATACGCGCCAAGGCCCCGAAGATCGACGCGGCGGAAATCCGCGATAAGTACGGCGTGCATCACATCGTCAATTGCCCCGACCTGGCCGCTGCCGATGCGATGGTCGAAGCCTGTAACGCTATCTCGGCTACGGGCGATTCCGCCGGCGGGGTTGTGGAAGTTGTGGCTACGGGCGTTCCGACGGGGCTGGGCGAGCCGGTGTTCAATAAACTCGACGCCGAACTGGGGCGGATGCTCGGAATCGGAGCCGTCAAGGGCGTGGAGGTCGGCGCGGGCTTTGCCGTCAAGGACATGACCGGAATCCAGTCCAACGACGAGATGCGGTCCGAGGGCGGCAAGGTGGTGTTCGGCTCCAACAATGCCGGCGGAATAACCGGCGGCCTGGCGACCGGCCAACCGATTATCGCCCGCCTGACAGTCAAACCAACCCCGACCATCGACAAGCCACAGGAAACCATCGACAAGTACACGCTGGAGAACAAAGCCCTCGCCGCCATAACCCGCCGCGACGCGACGATAGTAGGCAGAATCTGGCCAGTAGCCGAAAACTTTACCGCCCTCGTCCTGCTGGACAACCTAATCGCCCATTTCGGTTATCAGAGTTTGGTGGAAAAAGTTAAACAAAAATAGCAGGGATGCAGGGGATACATGGGATAAAATCGTGGTATAATGGTAAGCAAAGACGAAAAACTACTGAATCGAGTTCTGCATGGTGCTTCTGACGCAAATATTCCATTTGCCGGATTGTGCCGATTGTTGCATAACCTTGGATTTGAGGAACGTGTCCGAGGAAGCCATCACATTTTCTTTAGGGAAGGTGTAGAGGAGATTTTGAACTTGCAGCCGAAGGGTTCGCAGGCGAAATCGTATCAGGTGAAACAGGTCAGGAAAGTAATTCTAAAATATAGACTCGCAGGTGGTAATGATGAGTAAATATGAAATAATCATTTATTGGAGTGGTGAGGACGATTCATTCATTGCCGAGGTTCCTGAATTACCCGGCTGCGCTGCCGACGGGGCGTCCTACCAGGAGGCCTTGACTAACGCCGAAACCATCATTGCCGAGTGGATCGAAACGGCAAAGGAACTGGGCCGACCAATCCCCCAACCCAAAGGCCGCCTGCAATTCGCATAGAATCTGGCCAGTAGTCGGGTGCCATGCTTTCGCCCGTAGCGTAGTTGGCAAACACCGCGGCCACGGCACCCGGTCCACCCTATGAGGAAGGGCATGGTACCTGGCAAAGGGAGAAGGTAGATGAGACGGTTTAGGTTGCTGTTGATCCTGGTTATCTTGGCAGCGAACATAATTGGCTGCAACAAGAAGAATGATCGCAGATACACTTTGACTTTCACCAGGGTTTACAAGAACTTCGACGTTCGCTGGCTGTTTCCCTTTCGCAATCTCCCCATCACTAACGGCAGATCTACCGGCTCCTCCAGTTCCTTCGAAGGAATCGCAGTAAAAGAGGGCAGACATTTTTTCTCGAAACATGATGATAAGCCAATTTTAATGAAGGAGACATTGGAAGGTATTGACACCTTTACAAGAGATATCATGCCTCAACTGGGCGTTACCGTAGTGAAGGTAGATGGCATTAAAGCGTCGGAGGTATCGGCGAAGCGGGTCATTTCTTATCGTACGGACGAACTTGCCGGGAAGATGGAGATTACACTTGAACTCAATGAAGAAAAGACCGTGCTGACCTGCGAGATACACATAGAAGAACTATCCGATTGGGCCAAACAGTCAGATTTAGAGGAAATGTTGAAGACGATAAGGCAATAGCGGCGGGTGGCGGAGGCGAGGATTGTTGATTGGGTGCGTAGCGACTCGGCCCGGAGGGCCGGGGGATGGTAGCCGGGGGCGGTCAGCCCCCGGAAAAAGTGCGGCTACTGAATCAGCCCCGGCGGGGCGTCGGAGAACTTTTTCCGCTTGACGGACCAGACTCCGACGTCCCTCCGGGACTGGATATTTTGGTTTGTTGGTCACCGGGGGCTGATTGCCCCCGGCTACCATCCCAAACCCCGTTGGGGCTGGTGCCGTGGTGGCGGGGGGTGTTGTGTCCCCGCCCCGCCCGCGGGGTCGGAGGGGGGGTAGCCCCCCCCCCCCCCCCC
>JAUVIQ010000144.1 GCA_030592655.1 Planctomycetales bacterium
CGGGCGGGTTATCGGCGTTGGCGAATCGTCCGCAGGTCGCTGCCGACGCTCTTCGCGCCGCTGCCGACGCCTTGGGGATGATGAAGCGATTACTGGAACCGGCGGAGGTCGTTATCGCCGGTCCTCCCAATGCCGGAAAAAGCGCCCTTTCCAACGCGCTGGTCGGGCGAAATGTCGCCATAGTTTCCGAAACGCCGGGGACGACGCGGGACTGGGTCCGCACGCTCACCGATGCCGACGGCCTGCCGATCTGGCTGACCGACACTGCCGGACTTTGGGCCGATGCTGAAGGGATCGACGCCGAAGCAGTCCGACGTGCCTGGGAGCGGATAGAATCGGCCGACTTGGTTATCTGCGTTAGCGTCGGCAATGATGACGGATATAGCGATCTTGTCGCGCATCTTCACACACTGACGAATGTTATCAACGTCGCCGGAAAGTGCGATATTGTCAGTCCGGAAGGAAGTAACGATAGAAACCTGGCTGTGTCGGCCAGGACATTTACCGGAATTGATGCTCTTCGACGAGCCATTTGTGAAGATTTGGGTTTTGGCGACTTTGATCCGTCCTCTGCGATGGCTTTCACCGACCGTCAAGCTAGGTGGCTTCGCGCCGCTGCCGAGGCGATTGATCGCGCCGACCAGGCCGGTGCACGATTAGCGCTGGGGGAACTGCTTAAAACCAACGGATAACAAACCGACGCCCCCTGGGGGCGTCGGCTTTACCATCTACCGGTTGTGCAATATGTAGCGTTTGGGTAAAATAGGCAAGGTTGCAGAGAATTCCCGGTGCTCCGAAATTAATAAAATTTTATTGAAATCGCATTGACTGATGCTTTATAATGAGTAGGTCATTTCGAGCGGTGAAGGTGCGGTTGATAATTGGGGTCAAACCACCAGGGCTGCTCAATTCTAAAATATGCATTTTTTCTTAATGTTCGGTTTTTTTTCGGGACTTGGAGGCGCGGAGCGTACAATGAAATTATGTATAAAAGTACGACGTAACGACGTGGGCGGATTCACCGCTGCCTGTCCGTCGCTTCCGGGGTGTATATCAGCCGGTCTGACCGCCCAACAGGCCAAAGAGAACCTGGAAGAGGCAATTCGTGGATACCTTGCCAGCGTAAATAATTTTGTACCGGCCCATCTCCACGAAATGCTGGTGTATCAGTCCTGAATTGCTGCGGAGAAAAAGGCTTCTGGACTTTTTTCATTGTAGTGCCCTTTTCGTCTCAATAATCTCTTTATCTCAACTTTCTGCATAGACCGACCCTGACAGTCTTGATCTCAAACGCTCGGAAGTTGAGGGTTATCGCACCGTTTTTGCTCACACGCAGTTTCCGTTGCGGCGTTTCCAGCATATCACACTCGGAGGCCGTTTTTATCGGTGCGGAAACATTCAGGCGAACTTTCACCGCACCGCCGACGGATTCATACAGCCTGACGATCAGGTCGCCGCCGTCTTCGGCAATCTTGAGAGTTTCGACGACAACCGAATTTCCCGAAACCTGAAGGAAGGAGAACTCCCCGTCGGTATATCGTTCCGGATCGACGGCAGCGGGGACGTTGAGTTCATATGCGGCGCGGACGACGCCGCTTTCGGCAAAGCCGCAGTTGTGCGCCAGCAGGGAATAGGTAAAGGAATGTTCGCCCCTGTCGGCCTGGGCGTCCGGCGCTTCCGGCGCTCGTAAAAGACTCAAACGCAGCACGCCGTCCAGAATATCGTATCCGTACTTGCAATCGTTCAGAACGGCCATGCCGTAGTGCGCCTCGCTCAGGTCGGCCCATTTTTGCGCGGGCCATTCGAACCGGGCCTTTTCGAACTCCGTATTGCGGTGAGTGGGGCGGACGACGTGCCCGAACTGTATCTCGCCGCGAAGCGTGACTGAAGACAACTCGGCTGGGAAGGCCACCTTCAGCAACCGATGTGTTTCCTTCCAATCGACGCAGGTTTCAAAATCAATCCGGCGTGAACCGGCGCAAAGAACTATCTCCTGATGCAAACTTGATCGCCCCACCTTTCGGGTTACTGCCACGCGAGCTTCCAAAGGTCCGTCCGCGATAATTTCGACTCGTTGGGCAGGACCGATCCGAACCGGCGTGGTCTTATAAGGCTCGTCGATGTCCCACGCATCAAACTTTGAGGGGTTGTCGCGGTACAGTTCAAGGCGATTCATAACCTCGCCCGTCTTTACCAACTGCCGACCGGCGACCTTGTCCAGTAATTGAGTTATCTGGCCGCGTTTGTCTATCAGCAGGCGGAGATGTTCGTTTTCCATAATGATTCCGCCGCGTCCGGCCCGTGCCGTTACCGACGACGGGCAGTCAGCGGGTTTGCCCGGGAGGAGTTGTATCGTCTTGCATCCAACCGAGGGGACATTTGGCACAGCCACCAGGAGCCGACGGTTCTTACCGCGTCCGATAATCTGGCTCGGCAGGGGAGTACCGTCGCAATCGACAGCCTGGCCGACTTTACCCTCGACCGGCAGGCTTGCAATGGTGTCTCGTCGCCAGGACAGTGTATTCCATATGGTCCAACCGGCCTGACCGGTGGCTATAGCCTTTTTGGCCGACGAGGTGATTTCCTCACATTCCGCCAGGATTTCCCCATACAAGGCTTCAGCCTCTTCATAAACCCGTCTAATGGACGAGCCTGGCAGAATGTCGTGGAACTGGTTCAGCAGCAGATTCTTCCAGGCTTTTTCCAGCCGTTCGCGCGGAACCTTTTGGTTTTGCGTTATCGAAGCGACGGCCGAGAAGATTTCCGCCTCTCGCAGCGCGAATTCGCACTTTCGATTACCACGTTTGATGCGTGCCTGGCTGGTGTAAGTACCTCGGTGGAATTCATAATAAAGTTCGCCGACATAGCGGTCCTGCGGCGGGCCTGACTTTTCCAACTCGGCGAAGAACTCGCGCGGAGATGCTATGCGGGTGCGAGGAAGACCTTCCAGGTCGCCCTCGCGGCGTAGGTATTCGAGGTGGTCCCGCGTCGGTCCGCCGCCGCCGTCGCCCCAACCGAAGGGATAGAGGAACTTATCGGTACCATCCTTGTGCACGCAGTCGGCCCAGCGCCTGGCAATGGCTTCGGGGTGCGTCTCGGCGTTGTAATCGCGGTGGAAATGGGCCAAAACCTCGCTGCCGTCGATACCTTCCCAGGTGAACGTCTCGTACGGAAAGGTCGTCCCGCCGTGGAGGTTCCAGAATATCTTGGCAGTGGAGAAGTACTTGACTCCGCAGCCGAGGAGGATCTGCGGCAGGTTGCCGTTGTACCCGAAAACGTCCGGCAGCCAGCATACCTCGCTGTCGATACCGAAGTTTTCCTTGAAGAACCGTTTGCCGTAGAGGAACTGGCGGATGAGCGACTCGCCGCCGGAGATATTGGTGTCCGGCTCGACCCACATTGCCCCGTCGGCAATCCACTGCCCGCGCCGCACCGCCCGCCGAATACCGTCGAAAATATCCGGATAGTCTCGCCTTACGTACTCGTACAACTGCGCCTGGCTCTGGAGGAAGCGATATTCGGGGTATTGCTTCATCAGCGCCAGGGCTGTAGAGAAGGTCGCGCCGGCCTTGCGATAAGTCTGCGCCAGCGGCCAGAGCCAGGCAACGTCCAGATGGGCGTGTCCGAAGCAGAACATCTCCGGCATCGTAGGCCCGTTACGTGCGGCAAGCAGACCCGCCAGGACCGACCTGGCAGCGGCGAGTGAACCGTCGAAGGTCTTCGGCTCTGCTTCCGGATCGACCAGGGCGGTAACCTCCTTGAGTGCATTTTCCAATCGGTAACGGCGGAGCGAGTCGTCCG
Organism: Planctomycetales bacterium; assembly: GCA_030592655.1. Taxonomy (GTDB): domain Bacteria; phylum Planctomycetota; class Phycisphaerae; order SM23-33; family SM23-33; genus JAUWNJ01. The sequence goes on from JAUVIQ010000144.1 coordinate 3,802, forward strand.
GTAAGGTCTTGGCTAGTCCCCAGACGGTCGTCGCATCGAGCCACAACTGATAGGTCTGCTCGTTCCACTCGGCCAGCCACAAGCCTTTGAAGGTTTGCTGGGCAGGCGGTGTCGATGGGATCGGGTCTAAAACATATGGCCTGTGGGAAGGAGTAGGACCATGCCCGGCATAGGTCTCGATAAGGACTTTCAGCGTACCGCTGCCTTTGACCAAACGGGACAGGTCCAATTTACTGTGGAGCCGATTCAGGCCGCCTATGGCCCGACCGGCAACGAAAACGACGGACTCCGTGTCGGTATTGCCCGTGAGGACATAGGCTTTGCCTTTCGGCGCATGTGGAACGTCCACCTTGCAGCGGAACCATGCGTACTGCCATTTCCGTCCCCACTTCCTGCCCCGGCGGATCGGGCGGTATCGCAGGCGGGCAGCATGGGCCGGCGTAAGGTGCTCTGATGTTACGGCAAATTCGGTTGGCAGTTCCGCAACCGGCGAAAGAACCCGATTGCGGATCGCCTTCAACCAGGACTCCACACGAACATTCCAGATAATCGGCATCGTCATGACAGAAAAATCCTTTCCAAAGAAAAAGGGGACGGAAATCCCCTTATAAGAGAATGTCGAATATTGAACAAGGAATTTTGTGCATAGCACCACTACGTGGAATTTCGAAGTAAAAAAAACATCTCTCGAAGGTGGTCTGTTTCTTTTACTTCGAAATTTGACATTCTCTGTTCCACGTAGTGGTGCTACGCACATTATTCGTTATTCATTAAAAAAGACTCCCGTCCCCTTTTTCTTTCTGGTATCCTTTCCGCTCTGCGATTTACAGGAATTCGAGTAAGAGTAAAGGAAAGGTCCAAAGCATGTACAAAAATGTCAACGAGTTGGCGGCTGTTGTGCGAAAGGCTGTCGAAACGACCGTCATTACCGACGTTCATACCCACCTGTCACCGCCGAGCCACGGAGATTCTCTGCTGTGGGGCGCCGACGAGATATTGACCTATCATTACCTGGTGGCTGAACTGTTCACCGTCGCTCCTCGCAGCCTGACGTACGAAAAATTCTGGGCGATGCCGAAAACCGCCCAGGCCGATCTGGTTTGGGAGCATCTTTTCCTGAAGCGAGGCGCGCTATCCGAAGCCGCTCGCGGCGCAATCACAACGTTCAACCGCCTGGGGCTGGACGTAGCCAAACGCGACCTGGCGGGAATCCGGAAATGGTTCGCCGAGCAGAAAATCGAGGATTACCTGCCGAAGGTTCTGGAACTTGCCAACGTCGATTACGCCGTGATGTCCAACAGCCCCTACAGCGCCGGCGAGGTCGGTTTCTGGCAGCAGGACCTGCCCGTGCCGGAGTGTCTCAAGGCGGCGCTGCGGATTGATTCGATAGCGAGGGCATGGGACTCGGTCGCCCCGACCATAGCCCAGGCCGGCTACGACGTCAAACCCGAACCGGACGAAAAGACCTTCGACGAAGTTCGCCGCTTCCTGCTCGACTGGTCCGGGAGGATCAATCCGATGTACTTCGCCGTCTCGTTCGGGCCTGACTTCGCCTATCCGGACGATTCGCTCTGCACGCAGATAATCGACCGCGCAATCGTACCGGCGGCGGTCGAAACCGGCGTGCCCTTCGCATTAATGATAGGCGCACGCGGGAACGTGAACCCGAATCTTAAAAGCGCCGGCTGCGGCGTCGCTGTCGCCGACGTGATGACCCTGACGAGACTGCTTCAGAAACACCCCGAAGCGAAATTCCTCGTAACAATGCTCTCACGCGACAACCAGCACGAATTGACCGTCCTTGCCAGAAAGTTCGGCAACCTGCACGTCTTCGGATGCTGGTGGTTCTGCAACAATCCCAGCATAATCGACGAAATGACGCGCCAGAGGCTGGAAATGTTGGGCACTGCCTTTACCTGCCAGCACTCCGACGCTCGCGTTCTGGACCAGTTGATTTACAAGTGGGGCCACACGCGGAAGATCGTCGCCGATGTCCTCGTCGATAAGTACAGCGACCTGTTCAATGCCGGATGGAGACCGACGGAAAAAGAGATAAAACGCGACGTCCGCGCCATTTTCGGCGGATCGTTCGAGGAATTCCTGAACAAGTGAGAATGAAAGCGGCATCCGACACAGAGATAACGGAGCAGCAGAAATGAGCGACGATCTGTCTCATCCGAAGTTTCCGTTGATTCCCGGTATTGTCGGCGGACTTGGCCCGTTCGCTCACGTCGGGTTTGAGAGGCGTCTGCTGGAACTGTCGGCCAAGCGTTTCGGCGCGGACGGCGACGCCGATTTCCCCGAATGGGTCGTATCGAGTGTCCCGCAAATTCCTGTCCGTTCGGAAGCGTTGGCCGACAGGACGCTTGATTTGAAACCTTACCTGCTTCGCTCGTTTCGCCGGCTCTGGAATGCCGGCGCTGATTTCCTTGCCGTTATATGCAATACCGCCCACGCCTTTCTTCCGGCAATCGCTGACGAGATACCGCTTCCGTTGGTCCACGTTGTTACCGAGACGGTCGATTATGTGCTTCGGAATTACCCGTCGGTAAAGCGTGTCGGGCTTTTGGCGACGACCGGCACATGCCGGTTTGGACTGTTTAGTCAAATCTTCGCCGCCAGGGGAGTCGAGTTGGTTTATCCGCCCGACAGCGAAGATGAATCCGACCCGTCGAATCTAATGGAAAGACTCATAATGCAGGCGATTTATGGGCCTTATATTAACGGCAAACGCTCCGGCGGGATTAAATCCGGTCGGTTGGACGTCGGCGACCCTTCGCCGAGGGATTTATTGCGCCAGGCTGCGACTTTTCTCGTCGAGCAGCAGGCCGCTGAGGTCGTAATCCCCGCATGTTCGGAAATTTCGCTGGTCATGGGTTCGGACGATGCGCCGGTCCCGATTGTTGATACGATGGACGTGCTGGCATTGGCGGTGCTGGACCTGGCTCGGGGTGAGCGTTCGCTGCAAGACCTCCCGTCCCCCGACGCCTGGCCGGAACCGAAACGGTAGATAGCGTAAAGAATTGTGTGTAAGTTCCAGGAAGTCGCGCGAAGAATCTATCTCCAGGCATCTTATCCCAGGGCATCTTATCCCAGGGCAGTGCCCTGGGCTGGAAATCTGCATAACATTACGATATATTGCCGGTTACGTTGATTTTGCCCTTTTTGACGGGACAGTGCTGAATGGTTATTTCCGGTTCTAATCCGTGGAAGGCGTCGCATGTCGGCCCTTTGATTGCACCGTCGTTGTTGGCGTGTGATTTCGCGCGTATCGGTGAGCAGATTGAAGCCGCCGTTGCCGCCGGGGCAGAGGTTCTGCACGTCGATATAATGGACGGGCACTTTGTTCCGAATTTGTCGATGGGTCCTGGGTTTGTCAGGAGCATCCGCGCCTTTACCGATTGCCCGCTCGACGTGCACATTATGGTGTCCGACCCGCTCTATTATGCCGAACGGTTCGCCGATGCCGGCGCTGATTCGGTTACTTTCCATATCGAGGCCACCGAAAAACCAGGCGAAATAATAGATTTGCTGCGAGGCCGGGGGCTTGGGGTGGGCGTGTCTGTAAAACCCGCTACACCGGCAGGGGCGATTGAGGGTATAATACAAGACGTCGATCTGGTATTGGTAATGACGGTCGAACCTGGCTACGGCGGGCAGAAGTTTATGGAAGATCAGTTGACGAAGATCGAGCGGATTCGCTCCATGCTGGGGACTGAGCAGCGCCTTCAGGTCGATGGCGGGATTAATCCAGCCACGACGGCTCGTTGCGCAGCCGCCGGTGCGGATGTATTCGTAGCCGGTGAAAACATCTTCGGCAGCAACGACATTACCGAAGCAATAACGGCTTTACGGAACGCAGCAACGATTTGAGAAACTATGGCTGACCAAGACACATTTACCCCGTTTCAATACATGCCGGTACCGGACGGCCCTCCGGTTCGCAAGAAGCGCGACATGCCCGACGGTCTCTGGATGCGATGCAGCGAATGCGAGACGATGCTGTACCGCAAGGCCGTTGCCGAAAACCTCGAAGTTTGCCCGGAGTGCGGCTGGCATTTTCGCGTCGGCGCAGCCAAACGTATCGAACAGTTGACCGACCCGGACACATTCGAGGAACTCTTCGCCGATGTCGCTCCCGATGACCCGCTGGCGTTCAAGTGGCGTGGGCAGACCTACGCCCAGCGGATTCTCGCCGAGCAGGACAAAACACAATCAGCAGATGCGGTCATTACCGGAACATCCTACATCAAGGGTCGGCGAGTAGCGCTGGGCGTGATGGACGGGGATTTTCTGATGGGATCAATGGGGTCGGTCGTTGGAGAGAAGATAACGCTGTTGATAGAGCAAGCCACGGATGAGCGCGTTCCACTGGTGATTGTCGGTACTTCCGGCGGGGCGAGGATGCATGAAGGAGCGCTGTCGCTTATGCAAATGGGCAAAACCAGCGCCGCTCTGGCCCGATACGACGAAG
>JAUVIQ010000100.1 GCA_030592655.1 Planctomycetales bacterium
AGTTCGCCACATGCGAGATGATAAGAGGTATAAACGAACCCGACGTCAAGGCCTTCGCTGACGATGGGGAACCATTGCCACGCGAGGCCGGCGCCGGTGCGGGTCGGTGCGATTGCGACGGTAACGGCTGCGGCGAGTATGAACATCCCCGGAAGGACCCCACGGACGTAATTTCGGTACACCAGGTACACCCCGGCAATAAGAATGGCGATCACACAGGTTTCCCCGATCCCCCCTCCGTGCGCGCCCCATATCAGGTCTTGGGCCGGCGGCATGTGTCTCAGTGTCGAGGTGATGGATTCGGGCGGATGCTCCGTCGGCATGGTAAGTTCCCGAAGCCGGCTTCGAGGACGCCGCAGCGCGAACGCATCGGCTTCGGCCGGCGCAGGCGTACCACGCCAACGACGGTATGTGCTTACCGGTTTTACGCTGTGAGCGTCTCCCATGATGATCCGATCCCCGGCAAGCACCGGCAAGGTCGGCGGGCTGAGCAGGTTGACGCTGAATAACGGATGCGCGAAGATTACCGTTACCGCCAGCCGGCCTACAAGCGCCGGTTGCCAGAGGAAGTGTCCGACGCCGCCGAAAATCGCCTTCCCGACGATAATAGCGAAGACCGACGCGACCACCGGAACGTACCACGGAACACTTACCGGAAGCGTCAGAGCGAGAAGCAGGCCTGTAACGGCTGCGTGCATCCTTCCGAGCAAGGCCGGCGTTCGCGTAACGCGATAATACGCCGATTCGGTGGCCACGCATCCGGTAACGCTCAAAACCGCCACCAGCAACGCTCGCCACCCGAAAAACACGATCCCAGCGCCCAGCGGTATGCAAGCGGCTGCGAAGATCGTTACAAATATACTCCTGCTCGTTTCGGGAGCGTGCAGAAACGGAGCCGGAAACATTGATTCCCGCCCGCCCGCAGGAAGGGTTATTGATGATTGGTCATTGGACATTTTTATGACATTTCCTGTCTGATAGCCTGTTTCAGCAGTCTGACTCGTTGCATCAATGGTAGCCTGGCAGGGCAAACGTAGCTGCAAATCCCGCATTCGATGCAGGCTTGAGCGTTTTTGCGTCGTGCGGCTGCGGTTCGCCCCAGTTCAAAATCGTCGTTCAACGCCGCTACGTTAAGCCCGGCGGGGCAGTTGTCGCTGCACCATCCGCAGCGGATACACGGCGTCGGCGATTGAGGCTGCTCCGGTTCCATCGCCAGCAACGCATTAGTCGCCGATGATGTAACCGCTTCGGTCGAAGACCCGCCTGGGTGGGCGACGAGATTCCTTCCTGTCATTGCCGAACCATAAACAAATCGGCTTTCGTCCCCAGCCTCGGCGGACGCGAAAATCTCCTCGACGCCGGCGCCGAATGGGACAAGCAGATTGACCGGTTTTTTGACATTAGGCCCAGCCACCGTAACGACGCGCGCGGTAGGCAACTCGCCGCACGCCACCCATCGGTACGTCGCATGGCAAGTCGCGGCGTCCGTTACGGCTACGCCGACCTGAAATGCGTCCGCGCCGGGGCGAACACGCCGGCGGGTCAGCACCTTTATCAGCATTGCTTCTGCGCCGATGGGGTACTTATGCGCCAGGGCGATGTGGTTGATATCGTAAAGCCTTGCCGGCGCTACGGCGCTGCGGTAGTCGTCGATTCGACGATGATCAACCGCAAGGATGACCTTGGTTACGCCGATAGCGCGAGCGAGTATCGCCAGTCCTCGAACGACTTCCAGGCCACGCTCCGCCAGAAGGCGGTGGTCGGCTGTAACAAAGGGTGTGTTCTCCATCACGTTGGCGATAAGCGTATCGACGCCGGCCTTTTTGGCCGATGCGACCCATTCCGAAAGAGGAACGGTCGATTGGTTAAATGTTACCAGTGAGCCTTCGGCGATTCGCAGGCCCAGAGATTTCTCGCCGGCGGCAAGGAAGTCAAAGTTTTCCGTAAGCGGTTCGATACTTTCCGGCCGGTCGAGGCCGGTCAATTCGACGGCTTGGCTTTCACGCCACCCTGCCGGCTGCGCAGGAAGCATTACCTTGCAGAATCCCGATACTCGCCCAGCCAGCGGCGCGAAGACGTTCACCTGCGACTCGGATGATGTTTCGGCGATGCGTTCGCCGCGAGAGACGTATTGTCCGACGCGGACTGTCGGCTCGGCGGCATCGGCATCGACCGGCGCGAGCGGTACGCGAAGCCGACTCAACCGTCCGACCGGCGCGACGGGCGAATCTATTGTCGCGTCTTTTTCGTCCGGAAGGTCGATACCGCCGCTAAATGTCCCGAATCGAGGTCTGACCATGGCATGATAGTAACCGAAAGTTCCACCCGATTCACCCTCCCTGTTCCGAAGTTCGGATTGATCGTTCCGTTACGGTTCGCGCGGGCGGTTCGCTGCCCGCTTCAACGTCGGGTTGACGTACTCGACATTGGTCTTGCGGCGAAGTTCCGAAAGTTTATCGACCTGCAAACGTTCAGTGAGATGCTTTTTCAGGGCGTCGCGTATTTTTTCCTTAACGGCTTGATAATTTGCAGCGGGGGGCATGAAGCGTTTTTGGAGTTTCAGCACGTGGAACTCGTTGCCGACCTGAACAATTCCGCTGATTTGCCCGGTTTTTAATGCAAAGGCTACGTCGCGGATCGCTCTTGGGATGGCGGGATTTTCGCGTGAGAACGGCGCTAGTGCGCCGCCGCTCTTGGCTGTGGAAGTGTTGGTGGAGTAACGTTGTGCGAGGTTGGCGAAATCGCCGCCTGCCTTGAGTAGTTTAATGATTTTTTCAGCCTCGGTCAGACCCGGTAACTGAATGTGACTTATCTGGACCTTTTCACCGTGGAGACGGGCGAATTCCGCTTTAATCATCGCTTCGCCGACAACGGCCTTACCGGCGACCATCTTGCGGAGTATGGCGTTGCGACGCATTATCGATGTCCATAATCGACGGGTTATTCCGCGTTGTTTCAACAGTCTTTCAAGCACTCGCTCACGCTGATCGGGCGTGAGTTGTTGCTCGCCCAGGATACCTTGCAGTGTTCGGTCGTTTTCATCGGTAACGTCCTTGTCGGTAATGGTAATTTTCGCACGTTTAGCCTCCTGCGCGACCAGCGCGTTAACGATAAGCATTTCCGCGATCCTTAACCCGTAGGACTCAACGAGCGGAGTGTGCAGGTCTTCCATGTAAATCGGTTTCCCGTTGACGGTGGCCATGACTGTCGAGGATCGAGGCGTTTCGGCAGGGGAGGTCTCCGTCGGAGAGGCCGGTTTGGCGTGTCCAGGCGGTTTCTGTACAGCGGGACGGTCCCGATGGGGACATCCGCTCAAAATCAAGACCCAAACGCTCACTGCATAAAAGTATCTCATTTTCATTACCCCAAAAGGTTAAAAGACCAAAACAAAAATATTTACCGCAGAGAACGCAGAGAACGCAGAGGGTTTAAAGAAGGGCAAAAAAACTCTTCTGTTTCTTCTACTTCAATTAATACCTCTGCGGTCTCTGCGTGCTCCCCACGGGACGGCGAACAGCCGCCTGCGGTGAATTTTCTTTTTGTTATGCTCTAATTAGAAAGTAGCGGGCGGGGGTGTGCAAGTTGAAAAAAAGAAGCCCAGCCATTCCGATGGGCCGGAATCAAATTATGGCTGGGCTTAACAAACGTAAGTAAGCAGATTGGAATTTCAATCGGTGTCGCGGATAGGCCAATAGCTCATATAGGAAGGCCTGTCAAGGAGCACCACTTGATCGCAGTCATCGACGATCTGACGGGCATAGATGTAGTCAATGGTACTGAAACGATCTTTACGCTCCTGGTATGAATGCGCTATTCCGTGGCAGCCGCTGAGGAAACTCCCGATGAACAATACAACCAGGATAAACAATATAAACCGTTTCATAGTCCACACCTTTCAGTTCAAGTTCCTTGCCAAGCCGACCCCTGCGACGGCACAAACAAAACCGATACCGCATAATAGTAATCGTGCCGGAAAAGACTGTCAACGAAAATATGTTGGTAATTCGTAATTGGTATCGGGTCTTTTTTGACCAATTACGAATTACCAATTACGAATTACTAACTTTTATCGTCTGATGTAACCGGCTGTCTTGAGGCGATCATGGACGCGACGTTTTTCCCCGGCTGGAAGCAGATCACGTTTTTTGCCGGTACGAGAATTTCCTCGTTGGTTTTTGGGTTGCGTGCTTTTCGTGGAGCGCGTTTTTTGATTTTAAAAACGCCGAAATTCCGCAGTTCCACTTTACCGGTTGCCACGAGGGTATCGAGAATCATATCGAGAGTGCTTTGAACTATCTTTCCAGCCAAAACCTGATTGACGTTCAGTTCAGCAGCAATCCTTCGGATCATCTCCTTTTTCGTCAAGACAAACACTCCTTCCTCAGCGTTCCACGTAATGGCGATATACACAGCGTTCAGCGACCGGCGCGCATAACCTTATTCCGTTTTGTTGATCGCTGACCGCTGATTGCTGATCGCTTCCAAGACACTGATGCTGGCTCCAGATTTTTCCAATTTTGACGTGTATGCCAACTATTCCAATTATAGGCGATAGTCCTGAAAGATAACGGATGATGTGTCATGTGGTCAAGGTAAAAAAGGTTTAGTTGTCACAGCAAAAATTTTGATAACTCATTCATTTGGAAACAATTGCATCAAACAATCTGTCAGTTCGCCATAAGAGTATGGGATGCAGCAACTTTCGTGAAGCAACCGGATTTCACGATGATACCGTTCATACAATCGTTCGAAGTGATGTTTTTCGCCCCGGCAGAAAAAAATTCTGCATCCCAGTGGACGACGGGCATAAGCGGCGCATCGCGGGCCGATCTGGTAGGGGCATCGTCCCGGTCCGGCGCGGGCGGATTCCGGCGGGGGTTGACTTACCAGCAGCGCCAATTCCGCCGGCGCCAGATACAGACGATGGGCGAACAGGTCGAACCTGCAGCAGGCGCCTCCGCCCAGGCAGACGGTTCCGGTGCGCGCCACTGCGCGGTCGGCGCTCTCGTAAATTCGCCCAAGCCGGTCCATCATGGATGTGTCGGCGCTGCAGCGTGCGACGGTGTCAGCCAGGTCCGGCTCACGGGGCGATTTGTCGGCATCGGTGTTGGATTTCATCGGTGTCATAAAGCCGGCCTCGATTGATACCGGGGCAGCGACTTCCCGCCAGGCACCAGGAGTCGGCATCGGCGATGTTTGCGGGCCAGAAGGGCCAGGTCCGGCATTGGAGGGGTCTGGCCGAATATATTCGACAATTCCTCCCGCCTTTTCCGTCAGGCTGGAGGAAAATGCAGTCCTTGTTATCTTTTCGTTCGATGAGGCTGAAGCGTTGTCCGGCCTTGCGGACATATTTCCGTTTGACCTCGTCCTTATCGACACCGAGGAGTTTGGCGATTGCGACGATTTCTTTCGTCGTAACCCAGACGTACCCTTCGCCGGGTCCGGCGCAGCACCCGCCGCAACCAATACACTCGAACGCCAGCCCGCCGGCGTACCACGGCTTCGTTTCAGTAAAGTTTCCCACGCAAACAGTATAAGTGAATCAGGGACCAGGGACTAGGGACTTGGGACTTGGCAAAAGCAAAAAACAGGAATCGGTGAATCGGTTTCAGGTTCTGCTTTTTCTGTTTTTCCCTAGTCCCTAATCCCAAGTCCCTAGTCCCTATCTGTTAGTGTTGAAATATCATTTCGGCGCTGTTATACTCCCGGCCTTGAAATCGCGTACTCGCTGGAGTTTGTAGTGTTGAAATGAAATCAGGAGATAATGAACCGTGGCTGATCTGAAGATTAAATCAGCAGAAGAATGCCGTTACGACGAGGTCTCGCTTGGCGAGGTGATGTTGAGAGTCGATCCGGGCGACGTGCCGACGGCGCGGGCAAGGACGGGGCGAATCTGGCACGGCGGCGGCGAAACGAACATGGCTGAAGGGCTGAGCTACTGCTTCGGGATGCGGACTGCCGTCGTTACCGCGCTGGTCGATGACGGCATAGGCCGAAATATCGAAAACCAGATACGCGAAGCCGGCGTCGATACGACGAACATCATCTGGTTCAGCACAGACGGCAAAGGCAAATTCTCGACCGACGCCAAGGGCACACTCCATAACGGCGTCAATTTCACCTGGCGCGGCAAAGGCGTGCTGCCTTCGATAACGGAGTATTACCGCGCCCATACGCCCATCCGCGAAATCACAGCCGGCGACTTCGACTGGGCGGGGCTGTTCGCCCAAGGCGTCCGCTGGTTCCACACCGGCGGGATTTACACGCTCATCTCGCCGACATCCGCCGGCGTGGCGATCGAGGCGATGGAAGCAGCCGGTGCGGCAGGGGCTGTCAGGTCGTTCGATTTGAATTACCGCTCCAAGGTCGAGCCGGACAAGGATAAGGCCCGTGAACAGAACCAGAAAATCGTTACGATGTGCGAATTCCTCGTCGGCAACCAGAGCGACTTTGGCGACGCGCTCGGCGAAGAGTGCAAAAAGGTCGGCAAGGACGAGCCGTTCGAAATATGGCTTGAGGCCTATTCCGAGATGCTCCGACGGGTGGCCAGGAAGTATCCGAACCTCAAACTCATCGGAACGCAGCTTCGCGCAGCCTTGAGCGCAGACAAAATCAACTGGGGCGCGGTGCTTTTCGACACTGCCGAGGATAAGTTGCACCTGGCAGTTACCCGCGAGGGCATCGAGATCGCCGACCGCACCGGCGGAGGCGATTCGTTCGCTTCGGGCGTGGCAGCCGCGCTGCTGAAGGGCAACGACGTAGCAACGGCTGTCCAGTGGGGCGCAGCCCACGGAATATGCGTACAGGAAACACCCGGCGACGTCTCAATGGTCAAACAATCCGACGTGGAAAAGGAAGTCAAACGAGCAATGTCAGGCGGCGGAGTCAGCGCTTTACGATAGTGGTACTTTGTAACAGATATTTTGACGGGTGGCACGGTCAAGCGGTCCGTAGGACCACATTGTGGAACGAAGTGGAGCTTGGCCGTGGGGTGATGGTAACACGGCCAAGTTTCCGCTACGCTCCAACTTGACCGTGCCACCCATCCGTCAGCGTTTTGAGATAATATCTTCAGGAGAAAAAAATGGCTGAATATCAACGAGACAGGAACAAGACCGATGCGGCGCTGCGGAAAAGCGGCGTCGTGGTCGTGATGAACAAGAGCCACATCACCGAACCGCAGCACATGGTAACGACCATGAAGGCGATATACGAAGCCGGTTACGTCGCGGAAGTTACTTTCCGTATCGAAGAGGCCCTGCTGCGCGAGGCGATGGTCGAACTGGTGAAAATCCAGGCCGAGGGCCCGGCTGATAATCCGTTCATCCTCGGCGTCGGAAGCGTGATTAATCCGCAGGAACTCGAGGCCGCCATCGAGATGGGCTTCGATATGATCGTTGCCCCAGCCAACGTTATGGGCGGGTACGGCGAAGGCAAAGATTTCGTCCGCATCACGCGCGAAGCCAATGTTTTTTCGGCACCGGCGGTGTTCACTCCGAGCGAGTTGAACTATTTCCTCGAACGCCCCGACGGCTTGGAGCCGGACGCGATTAAGGTTTTCCCCGCCCGCTCGCACGGGCCTAAGGGCCTGTCGGACTTACTCGCCCCTTACGTCCGTGACCGGCACAACGGCAGGATCATCATGCCGACCGGAGCGGTCAATTTTGAGACGGGTCCGGAGTACATCAAGGTAATATCGAGCAGGGGATACACGCCGGTTCTGGGCATGTCGGCTCCGATGGCGTTGGTGGCGGAACGAAAAAAACCAGGCGACATCGACACGATTAACGAATCGCTTCAGGCGTTCGCAGCGAAATTCGAGAAACCATAGGAAAGTAGGCTTGACGCGGACGCAGAAATAGTGCATATTGATGCATATGAGAACCACACTGAACATAGATGATGCGGTACTGAAGAAAGCGTCGCGCCTGACGGGGGTAAAGGAAAAGACCGCTTTGGTGAGACTAGGCCTCGAATCCCTCATTGCGCATGAAAGCAGCCGCAGGCTTGCGGAACTTGGTGGAAGCGAAAGATCGCTTCGGCCAATTCGCAGGCGCAGAACTGTATAAGGTCGGCATTGGTCATTGTTGATACATCAGTGTGGATTCGCCATCTGAGAGATGGTGATCGACATCTGTCTTCCCTGCTGGAAGCGGGTGATGTCGTTTGCCATCCCTTTATCATTGGAGAACTGGCCTGTGGAAACCTGAAGAATCGGAGTGAGATACTGGCTCTTTTCCGGTCGCTTCCTTCTGCCCCTACCGTTGATCATGACGAAATTCTATTCTTTATCGAAAAGAACAAACTGATGGGAACCGGTATAGGCCTGATCGACGTTCACCTGCTTGCATCTGCTCGCCTGTCGCGAATACCGTTGTGGACATCGGATACAAAACTCAGATCGGCAGCAGACAAGCTCAAGTTGTCTTACAGATAGGAACTATCAGGGAAAAACAACCGACCGGCGTATTGAACGTATTGCTTTGTGGCTGCGTATTGGGCGACAGAACGTTCGTACGCTACAAATTACCTTGCATTTGGAGAGTGTCAAATGGCTTCGAAAATTGAAGAGATGTTCAGTATTTCCGGTAAGGTAGTGGCTGTTACCGGAGCGGCGGGAGTACTTTACGGCGCGATTTCCCAGGCCCTCGCTGCCAACGGCGCAAAGGTCGCACTGCTTGACATTATGGGCGATAAGGTCAAGTCGCTGGCCGAGGAGATAACCGCTGACGGCGGCGAGGCAGTCGGCATCGAGTGCAGCGTATTGGACGCCGACAGTATGGCCGGTGCGATCGATACAATTATCAAAACCTTCGGCGGGTGCGACGTGCTGATCAACGGCGCGGGCGGGAACCGCAAAGGCGCGTGCGTACCGCCCGACGGGAATTTCACAGACCTGGAACTGGACGAACTGGACAAGGTCTTCGCCCTGAATTACAAGGGCACGGTCCTGCCAAGCCAGATTTTCTGCAAACATTTCGCCGAGGCCGGCAAAGGCGTGATTATCAATACCTCGTCGATGAGCGCGCGTGCCCCGCTGACGAACGTGCCGGGATACTCCAACGCCAAGGCCGCCGTAACGAACTACACCCAGTGGCTTGCGGTTCAGGTGAAGGTCGATTTCCCCGATGCCGACATCCGCGTCAATGAAATCGCGCCGGGCTTCCTTGTTACGACGCAGAACCGGCACCTCCTGTACGAATCGGACGGTAAGACTCTCACGCCGCGAGGTGAGTCGATTATCGCCAACACGCCGTTCGGCCGCTTCGGCGAACCTGACGAACTCGTCGGCCCGATTGTCCTGCTGATGTCGGAGGCGGGAAGTTTCCTCCAGGGAATCACACTCTGCATCGACGGCGGATTCGATATCTATTCCGGCGTTGGGCCGTTGGATGAGAAAAAATAGGAGCCGGTATCCGGTATCCAGTAGTCGGTAGTCAGGAAAAAAAGACAACGCGCATATTGGCATTATTTTTTCTTTTACTGACTACTGACTACCGACTACTGACTACTGTTTTTTACAGCACTTCCGGGTTGACGCAGAAGAGCGGTTTTTTACCGGCAAGGACGAGCGCGACATTTCTAGCAGCCGACTGCTGGAGCGCCAGTTGCGATTCCTCGCTGTACCATCCGGCGTGGTCGGTCAGGACGACGTTGTCGAGAGCGAAGAGTTTGCAATCCTTCGTCGGCGGTTCGGGTTCATGCACGTCGATACCGGCTGAGTTGATCTGTCCCGTCGATAGTGCTTCGTAAAGAGCGTCGGGATCGACCAGCGGGCCACGAGACGTATTGACCAGTATGGCCGTCGGTTTCATTGCTCCGAATTGCTCGACGCCGATCATATGTCGCGTCGAATCGGTCAGCGGTGCGTGGATGGAGATGTAATCGGCCTTGGCGAGAAGTTCGTCCATTTCGACGCTTCGCGCGCCGTTTTTCGCGGTTTCTTCCGCCGGGACGTAAGGGTCATAGACGAGCACTTCAGCCAGGTCGAACCCTGCGACTTTTCGATGCAGCGTCCGTGCGATAGTACCGTACCCGACCAGGCCCAGGACTTTACCTGCGATGCGATGAACCGGGTCTTTAGCGCCGATGTCCCACATTCCCGCGCGGACCTGGCGGTCGCGGATGCTGGTTTTGCGGGCACAGGCCATTATCAACGCCAGTGCCTGGTCTGATACTTCTTCGTCGCAGTAATCCCGGACGTTCGCGACGATGATTTTTCTTTCGGTCGCAGCGGCTACGTCAACATTGTCCACGCCGACGCCATAACGTGAGATTACCCGGCATTTTTCCATC
>JAUVIQ010000138.1 GCA_030592655.1 Planctomycetales bacterium
CTGGTGTATTTTCTTGGTCGGCGATGGTATGGGCGGCGTGTCGGTCTGCTGGCTGCATGCCTGTGGGCGACTGCCCAGCACATGGGCAAGATGACCTACGTCGCCGTAACGGACATGCTTCTGTCGCTGTGGATACTTCTCGCCATAATGTGCGCTGATCGGCTGTTGTTTCATCGCGCGCCGCGCGAGCAGCGATGGAAATGGGCGGTTGGGCTTTGGGCGGCGATGATCCTCGGCGCTGTTACCAAGGGATGGGGAATAGCCAACCTTATCCTCGTCGGTGGGGCGTTGGCGTTGGCTGCAGCCGTCGGTCCTGGTTTCAAGGTGTTGCGGCTGGCCGAGGATTCCGGCACGGAACTGGCTCTGCTGCTTCGCATTGTGGGCAGGCGGTGGTGGCGGGCGATGAAGGCAACACACTTCGTTTGGGGCATCCTGGCGATGGTGGTGGTTCTGACTCCGATATGGGTCGGTATGTTCATTCAGGGCGGCGAGGAGTTCGCAGAGAGAACCGATCGTGACGTCCTTCAGCGCATCACCGGCTCCGGCGAGCACCCGCCTCATTCCCGATCCACAGGCCCGGCATTGAACCTGCTCTACTACGCGCTGCCGATGTCGATCTTTATGGTCGGCGCGCTGCTGTTGACAAAATTTCGGCTTTGGTTTTCCCGCCGAGGCCCCATCAGTCTTCCGTTGTGCTGGGTATTGGCCGTTGCGGTTCCGTTTTCGCTGACGCACGCATTCAGGCCTGATTATCTGCTACCGTGCTATGCCGCCGTTGCGCTGATGGCGGCCTGGGCAATTGAGGAAATCATTCGTCGCGGCAAGAGTGGTAATCAACTTACGCGGATTTTGCGGCATGTTTTCGCGGCTGCGCCTGTGGTAATCGGTGTGGGATTAATCCTGTTGCCGCTGATATACCTTTTCTACGATTACATGCCGCGTTTCATCACGAAGAACATAAAGATGCCATCACTAGTACCGGCGTTCACCTGGTGGGTCTTGTGCAGCCTGATAGGTCTGGGCGTGGTTGTGCTGGCGCTGGCTGTTCGATGGTCTTTGCAGTGGCGGCTTCGACGGGTCGCAGCCGTGGCTGTGGTGGGGATGCTGGGGGTGATATTCATCGATCGGCACATGTTCAGCCGGCACGCCCGCACGCGCGACGGCGAAAAGATGGTCGCCTTCGCGCGAGAGGCGAAACCGATGTTGGGTGAAGATCAATTCGCGGTTCATCGTGCACAAAAACTGGCAGTGGAATTGTACATTGGCCGCTTCGGCCAATGGGCGAAACCGCACGGTACGCCGGAGCCTAATCTATGGACCGTCGATTCGCTCAATAGTTCCGACATCAGTTCCGACATCCCCTGGCTGATAACTTGCGACCGGGGATTAATCAGGCTTGGCGCGACGAAGATTGTCAAGTCCGGCGGGAAGGAAGTTGAAATAATGAGGCCTGAGGACCTCGGCCTGGTCAAGGCCCGGAGCGAACCGGTTCTCTCGCAGGGTTGGGGGCGGATATACCTGATTCGCCTTCGCCGTCCGATCCGCGTTTCGGGGAAACCTCGAATACCGCCCCATGTTTCGGGAAAACAGAACGACTGAAGAAGAAAAAAAAGAGAAGATAGCGGGATTACGGGGATTACGGGATTATGGGGATTATATTTAATTTTGAAAAGTCCTGACTTGCGAGGAGACTGAGCCGAAGTTTATTAACAGAGTTCCAAGT
The DNA here is from genome assembly GCA_030592655.1 of Planctomycetales bacterium. Classification (GTDB taxonomy): domain Bacteria; phylum Planctomycetota; class Phycisphaerae; order SM23-33; family SM23-33; genus JAUWNJ01. The sequence continues at coordinate 1,724 of JAUVIQ010000138.1, forward strand.
GCCAATGACGACTTCAACTTTTATTTTTATGCTTCTTTTGTTTCTTTTGGCAAAATAAAAATCCCTGTAATCCTATAATCCCTATAATCCTGCTATTCCGCTTCTTTTTCTTCTTCTTCAAACAAAATCAAAATCCCACTATCCTCTCTCAGCGTCGGTTGGACCTTATCCGGTGCGGGATTTGCGGGAACGCATCCTCAAATAAACGCTCAGCATATAGAACATTATCACCATTGCGTAGCAGTATTCCTTGAACTCGCCGGAGCCTTTAAAGAAGGCCAGGTCGGCGTAACTACCGCTCGACGGCGCTCCCAGTATGTGTTCCATCCGCTTGGGTAGCCTCAGTAGAATCGCCATCGCCGATATAAGCACCAGCCGGTAATTGGGAATCAACCAGTACCGGGGACTTTTCGGCGCTTCCGGCGCAGCCAGTCGGCGTTTCAGCACCAAGGGAAGGATAATCCCGCCGACCACAATAGCGGCGAACATCAGTTGCCTGGGCACGTTGTTAAAGATGTTATGAGTGTTATGAAAGTTGAATTCGTCCTGTGTGTTGATTTTTTTGACGGCTTCGGGGGTTTTGTATCCCAGCCAGTGCTGTCCCCAACTGGCTTCTTCGCCGGCGAAGTACAATGCCCCAAGGGCGACAAGCAGCATCACCCATCCGACGCCTCTCGGCAGTTCGCGCCGGCGAAGAAAGATCAGTACGCCCGCGACAATCGCCGGCAGCAGGAAAATAACCGTCAGGTTCTGGACAAGCCCGAACTCTTCGGTCATCTGCTGCTTCCATCCCTCAGCATCCAGCACTGCCGGGGCTATGAATCTAAGAGCCAGCGAAGCCAGAGGCAATCCCACCCAAATCCAGAGAGGCAAATCACGCTTTTTATCGATAGTGGATGCTGTCAATCCCTTAATACTCCAACCGATTAATCCGGTAATGCTTTGGTTCAATTGTTGTATGAAATTGTTAAGTGCATTTGTGTTTTGACTTTACAGTTTTTGCGAAACGGCAAGCCGTCCGGTTTGCCGCTTCGCAAAAATCGTAACCAGATACCTTTTGCAGAAGAACTTTGCAATGTTCATGCGACCTGTTCATAGACCTTACCTTCTTTCAGTGCGCTGTAATAGACGGTGTTGGGAGTGTCCCGCCAGTAGTCGAATTTCTCTTCGCTAACCACCAGCACATCAACCGGAATCAGAAACTGCCCAAGCAGCGGTTGTAATGCCTGTCGCAGCCGGACCATTTCCGCGAGGCGGTTTTTCACTTCCGGTTCGATGACCAGGAAGTCCAGATCGCTGCGTGCGTCGGCCTGGCCACGGGCGTACGAGCCGAACAGGATCACCTTCGATCCCGGTGCGGTCTCAAGCAGCAGATTCACCGCCTTCGTAATGGTTTGTTCATCTATCATAATTCGTATTTTACGATTTCCACAGGTGAAATAATATACTCTGTTTTTACAACACTCACCAGTCGCAAAGGCGCAAAACCGTTGATTGCAATCCGTCGATTTTGATGCGATAATATCCCGCCGGGAGCCCAAAGGCAAGGTGGCGAAGGACACGCCTTGCGAATCCCCGATTTTATTGATTCTTACAGGAGTAGATTTGTGGCAGAACGTGAAGCAAAAGCGGCGTCGGACAATACGGATAATAATTCGGCCTCGGCGGTCGCCGAAATGCCGGCAGAACTGATATTCGAAAACGAGCGGATTGAAGACCTCCTCATTGAGGAGGAGATGCGCGATTCGTATCTGACCTACGCGATGAGCACGATAATGGACCGCGCGCTGCCTGATATCCGCGACGGTCTGAAACCTTCGCAGCGTCGCGTCCTGATGGCAATGCACGACCTGCACCTTGGCCCGCGAACAAAGCACAGAAAATGCGCGAAGATCGCCGGCGACACCTCCGGCAACTACCACCCGCACGGCGAAGGCGTGGTCTATCCCACGCTCGTCCGCCTCGGACAGGACTGGAGCATGCGCTGTCCGCTGGTCGATCCGCAGGGCAACTTCGGTTCTATAGACGGCGACCCGCCGGCGGCAATGAGGTACACCGAGGCCCGCATGACCGCACCGGCCACCGATATGCTCGAAGACATCCAATACGACACCGTCGATATGCAGGCCAATTACGACGATACCCGCACCGAGCCGACCGTCCTGCCGTCCAAATTCCCCAACCTCCTGGTCAACGGTTCGCAGGGTATCGCCGTGGGGATGGCCACCTCCATCCCGCCACACAACCTCGGCGAAGTATGCGACGCGCTGGTGCACCTTATCGACAATCCCGAAGCCGACATTATCGAATTGATGAAAATCATCCCCGGTCCTGATTTTCCCACCGGCGGGATAATCTGCGGAAGGAGCGGTATCCATAAGGGCTACACTACCGGCAGGGGACACATCGCCCTCCGCGCACGAATGCACACCGAAGAGCAGGCCCGAGGCGGAAAAACGCTGATTATCATCACCGAAATTCCATACCAGGTTCTCAAGACCACTATCATCGAGCGGATTGCCGACAACGTCAAAAACGGGCGAATTCCCGACATCGCCGACCTGAACGACCACTCCGACCGGGACGGGATGCGGATCGTCGTGGAACTCAAAAAAGGCACAGAACCGGAGTTGGTGATAAATCAACTCTACAAGTACACGCCGCTCCAGAGCACCTTCAGTATCATCAACATCGCTCTGGTCAACCGCGCGCCTCGAACGCTCGACCTTCGGCAGTTCCTGGTGGCGTTCCTCGACCATCGCAAGGAGGTTATCCGCCGGCGGACGACTTTCCTGCTCAGACGGGCACGGCAACGGGCGCACCTGCTGGAGGGGCTGATACTGGCCGTCGCCGACATCGACGAAATTATCACCATTATCAAGAAAAGCCCCGACGTCCCGACAGCCAAAGAACGCCTGATGGAAAAAAAACTCCGCCTGACGGAAAAGGCGACCGTCCGCAAACTCCTTCCCAAAGAGTTCGTCAAGCAGGCGTCGCAATCCGGCGGAATGAACCTCACCGCCGTTCAGGCCGACGCCATCCTGGCGATGCAACTCCAACGATTGACAGGCCTGGAAATCCAGAAACTCGCGCGGGATTATTCCGCCCTGGTCGAGGAGATTACCGGACATGAAGCCATCCTTGCCGACGAACGTCTGCTGCTGGACGTTATCCGTGAGGATATTTACGAGATAAAGGGCAAGTACGCCAACCCGCGCCGGACCGAAATTATGGGAGACGTCGACGACTTCAACTACGAAGACCTCATCGCCGAGGAGGATGTGGTCGTAACCATCAGCCACGCCGGATACGTCAAACGTATGCCTCTGACGACGTATCGCCGTCAGGGAAGGGGCGGACGAGGCGTCATCGGATCGGACAAGAAGGAAGGCGACTTCATCGAGCAGCTCTTCATCGCCTCCACGCACGATTACATGTTGTTCTTTACCAACACCGGCAGAATGTATTGGCTTAAGGTTTATGACGTACCCTCGATGAGCCGTCAATCCAAAGGCCGAGCTATTATCAACCTTCTCCAGATGCAGAAGGACGAGCGTATCTGCGCCGTTATATCCGTCCGCGAATTCGACGAGCGATACCTGGTTACCGCCACGATGAAAGGTCAGATTAAAAAGACCGTACTGTCTGCCTATGGGAACCCGCGAAAGGGCGGTATCCAGGCGATGGGTCTGGGCACAGACGACACTGTTATCGGAGCGGCGGTTACACGCGGCGACGACCAGATCGTCCTGTGTACGCGCGACGGAAAGGCCATTCGGTTCAAAGAAGCGAATGTCAGGTCGATGGGACGAACCGCCGGCGGGGTCAGAGGAGTCAATTTGCGAAAAGGCGATGAAGTGGTCGGTATGTCCGTGGTCGATCCGACCGCTGCGCTTCTGACTGTCTGCGAGCACGGATACGGAAAGCGGACAAAATTTGAGGAGTATCGCATCCAGTCGCGCGGCGGGATGGGTATCATTAATATCAGGACCAGCGGACGAAACGGAAAAGTCGTAGCCATCAAGAGCGTCCGCGACAACGACGAACTGGTACTGATTACCGAAGGCGGAATGGTCGTTCGGATCGGCGTGTCCGACATGAGGAGTATCGGGCGGGCCACCCAGGGCGTTCGGATGATAAACCTCAAGTCCGAAGATCGGGTTGTGGCGCTGGCAAGGGTTGTAACCGACGGTGCGGATTCCGCAGAAAACGCTTCCGACCAGGATTAGACCGAGACGGTTTAATCGACTTGTTGGAATCCGCAATCCGCAATCCGAAATCATCTTGACCCTCCCGCCGGCAGGTGATAAACTCCCACCCCGTCGTAGGTTTGTGTCGTGGTTGAAATGTTCCCGCTTTTCTGGAAGGAAATGCAATGTTTAAGACGCCTGCTGAAGTGGTTGATTTTATTCACAATGAGGAAGTTCCCATTCCGGGGACCGACCAGACCGGAAAGATCGAGTTTGTGGACCTGCGGTTTCTTGACTTTCCGGGTCTGTGGCAGCACTTGACGGTTCCGGTAAGCGAGTTGACCGAAGATAGTTTCACTAACGGTTTCGGTTTCGACGGTTCGAGTCTCCGAGGCTGGCAGGCGATTAACGAGTCCGACATGCTTATCGTTCCGGTGGCCGATACTGCAGTGGTCGATCCGTTCATGGCGCGCCCGACACTGATGCTGATCTGCGACGTCAAAAGCCCCATCGACTTCGAGGAATACAGCCGGGACCCGCGGTCCATCGGACGAAAGTGCGAAGCATATCTGGCCCAAAGCGGCATTGCCGACAAAGCATGCTTCGGCCCCGAACCGGAGTTCTTCATCTTCAACCACGCCCGATACGATCAAACCGTCAACGGCGCGCATTATTACGTGGACAGCGATGAGGGCGTCTGGAACCGAGGAAATGATGACCCCGAAAACCTCGGACACAAGGTTCGCCTCAAGGAAGGCTACTTCCCGCTTCCGCCGACCGACAGGGGCCAGGACATCCGCTCGGAAATGATGGCCGTCCTTCAGCAGTGCGGAATCGCCGTCGAAGCCCATCATCACGAGGTCGCCACAGGCGGACAGGCTGAAATCGACATGCTCTTCGACACGCTGGTGAGCATGCCCGACAAGGTGATGCTGTATAAGTACATCACCAAGAACGTGGCCGCATGGTTCGGCAAAACCGTTACCTTTATGCCCAAGCCGCTCTTCCAGGACAACGGTTCCGGCATGCACACGCACTTTTCGCTGTGGAAGGGCGACACGCCGCTGTTCGCAGGCGACGAATACGCCGGCTTCTCGAAGATGGGTCTGCACGCCATCGGCGGAATTCTCAAACACGCCTCGTCGCTTCTGGCCTTCACCAACCCGACGACCAACAGTTACAAGCGGCTGGTTCCGGGATACGAAGCGCCGGTGAACATGGTCTATTCAAGCCGGAACCGCTCCGCCGCCATACGCATACCGACTTACAGCGAGAATCCAAAGACCAAACGCCTGGAGTTCCGCTGCCCGGACAGTAGTTGCAATCCGTACCTGGCGTTCTCGGCAATGACGATGGCGGCAATCGACGGGATAAAGAACCAAACCGACCCCGGCGAGCCAGTCGATAAGGACATCTACCACCTCAGTACCGAGGAATACGCCGCAATCGCTTCGGCTCCGGTCGATCTCGACGCCGCCCTCAATGCCCTCGAGGCCGACCACGCTTACCTGCTGGAAGGCGATGTCTTCACCGACGACGTGATCTATTACTGGATGAAGTACAAACGCGAGAACGAAGTCGATGCCCTGCGCCAAAGGCCTCACCCATTCGAGTTCTGTATGTATTTCGATCTGTAGCGGTCAGCGGTCAGCGGTCGGCAACTGATTGCTAAACGCTGATCGCTGAATGCTTTTTTACCCTCCTTCGGGCAGTTGGCGTTTCAGGAATGCTGCCTGGTCTTCGAGGTCTTTAATCTGACCTGTGAGGATCTCACCGGCCTGGGCGTCGGTCGTGTCCTCGCGCCGTTGCGTCAGTTCCTTGATTTCCAGCATCAGCCGCTCTATCTGTCCCTTGACGTCGGCTTCCGGGTTGAACTCTTTCGACATTGTTGTTACTCCGATTTTGTTCGCGTATGCGACACTTTGTATTTCCGGGCGTTTCGCTATACCTCGGCAGATATATCGCCACATTTATTATATCGCAAAATCCCAAAATTTTCTCCACCTTCCGCGAAATAAAACCGACGGCCCCCTGGGGGCGTCGGCTTTGTTCCACCGACGCAGGTCGTTGGGGGCGAAGACTCGCCGACGTGAGGTCGTAGCGACACGTAGTGTCCCTTTGGGAAGCGAAGACTCGCCGTGGCGAGGAACATTTCCGGGCCGAAACGGAACGAAACGGGCCAATTCGGGCCAATACGGGCCAATTGGGAACCATTGGGAACGAATGGGAACCATTGGGGCCAATACGGGCCAATACGGGCCAATTGCAAAATGCGTAACTCTTTAGCCTGCAAGCAGTTACGATTTTCAAGCCGCGAATAACGCGATTTTTTAAAAATACAACATTGCCTATCTTACCTAACCTGTGCGGCTTGCCGTTTCGCCATGTTTTTTCCACGGTAATCTCGCCACGGCGAGTCGCCCGTGGCGACCGGTCATCTCTTCGAGCCTGAGCCTCAGAGCCGAAGGCCGGTATTCCGGTCTTTCCCTGTCTTTCCGTCGATTGGTTCATCTGTTTTTCCCGGGCGTGCCACGGCGTAGTCCCCTGGCGTCTGCTCGCCGTCCCAGGGGGGACGAAGCCGGGTCCCTATTCTCTCTGTATTAACAAGCGCGTTCGCGCAAATTGGAGCGCCCCCTGGGGACAGTGGCGTGCCCCCATTTTATGTACCAACTGGAATGAGAGATAACGATACATCTTCAC
>JAUVIQ010000129.1 GCA_030592655.1 Planctomycetales bacterium
ACGGTGGGCGTTACCCACCACCGTGGTTCAGTGGTGCTCGGACTTTCCTCTCCCCGCCGAAATGACGGGGAGCGACCTTCCACCGGCCGACCAGTATCCATTATACGACGGAAGAAAAGGGGACGGGAGTCTTTTTTACTCGTTACCCAAGCACCGCGACGGCGGCTTCGATTTGATCATCCGTAACGTCGTCGAATATGGCAACGCTTCCGGGGGCGGTCGGAAGGACAAATCGTACCACGCCGCCGAGCGCCTTTTTATCGTGGGACATGACCCGGCGCAGACATTTCGGATCACGTACATCGGAAGGTGAATTCGGTAGATCGTCGAATTGTACAGGCAGGGACAATTCGGCGAGGATTTTCCGAACCCGCTCGACTACCGACGAGTCGATAAGTGAGCGTGATTCGGCGATATGAAAAGCGGCGACCATTCCCAGTGCGACGGCCTGGCCGTGGGAAAGCAAACCATAACCCGCAGCCGTTTCAATGGCGTGACCGATGGTGTGCCCGAAGTTCAGGTGCGCCCGCTCGCCGGATTCCCGCTCGTCGGCTGAAACAACGGCGGCCTTTATCGCGACGTTGCGACCGATAAGTTCTGCAAGCGTATCGGCTTGGCATGACGTGATTTTCGCAGCATTGTCTTCGATAAAATCCAGTAACGCCCAATCGCGGATGACGCCGTGTTTGACGCATTCAGCCAGACCGTTGCCGAGTTCATCGGCTGGGAGGGTTTCGAGCACCGCAGCGTCGATAATCACTGCCGACGGTTGATGGAAAGCGCCTATGAGGTTTTTTCCCGCTTGTGCGTTGAGTCCGGTTTTTCCACCGACGGCGGCGTCAACGTCGGCCAGCAGCGTGGTCGGAACATTGATAAACGGCAGGCCCCGCAATGCGGTGGCCGCCACGAAACCGCCCAGGTCCCCCACCACGCCACCACCCAGCGCAACGACGACGGACCGCCGGTCAATCGGCGTCTCCAGAGCCAATATCCTGTCCATTACATCCCCGTAGGTAGCGAGGTTTTTGTACTCTTCGCCTGCGGGAAATTCGATTACATCGCACAGCCCGGACGCATCGCTCAATCTGCCCCGGACGGTATCGGCGTAGATCGCTCCTACGTTCGAGTCGGTAATAACAACGACCCTGCCGGCGCTGCCGGTAGTCGAAGCGACAATCCGCCCAAGGTCGGTCAGAATATCCACGCCGACGGAAACATTGTAAGATCGGCCCGGAAGGTCAACGAAAATTTCATGTGTTATCGGCATCTTTGTTCCTTTTTTTGGCTTGGTATGACTCGACTTCCCGGCGGAGTTCTTCATCCACCTCCCCCGCCACAGCCTCTGCACCACTGTCGGAGCGAATCGGATGATACTCGCGCACGCCGGCGGCTCGCTGACGGGAAACAGTCCGCTTCAATCGAATGAAGACGAAAAGCATAATCATTACCACGATAATTATCAGGGCGCCGCCCCACTTGAAACCGCCTTCGTCCGAACGCGGGGGAAATAGAGCGCCGGCTACGATAACCGGATACTCGTCCTTTCGGTCCGGGTCGCCTTCTTCGGCGTCTCCACGCAACTTCGCCAGTTTGTAAAAAAGACCAACAAGTTCCAAAGGCTGGCGATTGGAAAGGTTCTTCGGCGGCTCATGCCCCATCACGACCAGCATGGGTTTGTACACCGGCGGCTTGGTCTTTTCGACTTCCACCAGGACATCCACCATCCATACGTCCCGCCTGCCCCACCACCGTCCAAGCGTAACATTTTCCGTCCAGGGCTTAACCCTTCCGCCGTAGAGAACTTTCAGTCGCACAAGCCGCCTTCGGTAACGCTCAGGCTCGCGCCAAAAATTTTTGGGGTTGGGGCTGTCGGCCTCTTCGAGCATCTTGTCTATTTCCGGAAGCATCTGTGAGCGACGAAGCAGGATATACAGCGACGGCTTATCCAACTGGGAGTCGCCGTCTTGAACATCGTTCAGGATGACCTTTTCGTCGGCACTGTAAGCGAGGGCTTGTTCGACGGTTTCCGCTCGGATTATCGGCAGAGGCTTCGGGTCGGCCGGCGGCGACCACGGCGCCGTCGTCGGCAACTTAGCGGCAATTTGACTCTCGGCGGATTTATCGGCGTCCGGCGGGGACATGGCGCACACCGGTTGACGAGCGGGAAGAAAAACCATGAACGATACGACAATACACAAAGCGGCGGTAATTTTCATAATCGCACCTTCTCAAAGTATGAGGAACCGTTCAGGAGTGATTGTAGAACAATACGACGGATTTGTACATCAAAGGATTGAGGATTGCGGACCCGTCAGGGCTGGCCGTGGCGAGTTGCGGATTTTGGGAGTTTTTTGTTTTCACGTAGTGATGCTACGCATTTCCCTAATCCCAAGTCCCTGGTCCCTGGTCCCTATTTTTTCATCACTCCGGATGAGGCAGCAGGAACGTATCGGTCGGCGAGGCGGGTTTTTCCTTGCCGGTGTAATCAGATACGCCTTCAACCAGCCAGATGTTATCGCCGTTGACGCCGATGCGGCAATCCGTCGCCCAGTTCACGTGCCCGTCCAGATACAGGACGTTCTGCCCGCCGTCGGGATGATTTTCGCTGATCGCGTGCTCGGCGCGTTCCGGATGGAAAGTTCCACCGGTAAAGACCGGCGTGGCGTCGGCGAAAATAACCATTTGTTCAGCCACCGTTGCCAGTGGTCCGAGGTCCCGGCGGACAGGTGCATTGAGGCTGTGCTGGTAACTGTAGTTTATCGACTGCGGCGACGGGAAATCCGTCATGTCGTCAGATGGCGTGAACGCCCGCCCGCCGACAGAGGGGCACTGAAACGTTTCCGGCGAGGCGCATCGACCACGAATCAGCAAAAACAGTGCAGCCGAGTTGCTGGCGTACTTGTCTCCGGGCTGGTGAAGCCACGCATCAGTCGCTGCCGGGCTTGATGGGAAGGCGCCTTCGCTACCGTTGGCGTAGTGATTCAGTGCCGCTCCGACCGCCCAGACGTTGTTGGCGCAGAGACTCCTCCGGGTCAGACGATGCGCCTGTCGAAGCGACGGAAGCAGTATCCCTACCACGATCACAGCCGCTGCAGCCAGGGCGGATAATTCCCGAATGGAAAACCTCCGAAGCTGCATTCCGCCGCCAGGCTGGACGACTTTAAGCACCTCGGCTCGGTCGGATGAATTCACCCGCGCCAGTACACGCTCACAAAGGTCAGCCGGCGGGTCCGCAGACCGACAAAGCCCCAATGCGGCAAAGACCCGATTGAGACCTTCGTGGAGCGAGGCGAATTCGCCGTCGGATTCCAGACGACGACGGACATCCTCGGCTGACGGTTCGTCGCAGCGCCCCAGGATAAAATCTATCAACAATTGTTCATCACCGGACTTGCTCATTCTGTGTCCTTTTTTTCGCGTGGCGACGGGTCGCGTGGCGACAGGCCTGCCAATGCCCATTGTCGGGCGAACTGCTTCACTGCCATATGCAGACGACTCTTGACCGTACCGAGCGGAACGGACAGGATTTCGGCAATCTCTTTATAGGCGAAATCGTAAAAATAACTCAGCAGAAGCACGATCCTCAGGTTCTCCGGCATCTGCCTGACAATACTTTGTACGGCTTGGGCGGCTTCGTGGTTCTCAATTCCTGTAGTCGGCGACGGAATATTTGCGGGTATCAGGTCGATGAAACGCACATCGTCCTTATCTGCTGCGACCGGAGCGTCGAGTTCGGCGGCAGGTCTGCGAAAACGCCGGCGCAGCGCGTCGCGCGCCTTATTGGCCGCTATTGTGAACAACCAGGGTTTCAGGCGACGGGAAGCGTCAAAGTCGTCGGCAGAGAGGTGAATCTGAAGGAAGGCCTCCTGAAAGACGTCTTCGGCCAGGGTCGCATCGCCCAGGAACCTCGCAAGGAAGGCGAACAACTCCCGCTCGTAACGCTTCACGAGCGTCGTGAACGCATCCGAATCGCCCTGCGTGTATCGCAGAAGCAGTTGCTCGTCAGATATATGTTCCCTGCTTTCCATACAGATTTACGCAGCATCATAGGAAACGCCACGTCGCGTCGCAATTTTTTCTTTCGGTTTCAGACTGAATGCGATATGCTATTTGGTAGAGACGAAGGGAACTTCATATGGCCTTTGACCGCATAACCTGTAATCCCGCGAAGATGAATGGTCAGCCCTGTATTCGCGACCTCCGCCTGACGGTTCGGCGTGTTATTGAAGCAATAGCAACGTACCCCGACAGGCAAGACCTCCTGCGTGAATACCCTGAACTGGAAGACGAGGACATCCGTCAGGCGCTGGAATACGCTGCTGCAACACTCGACGATAAGACACTCACGCTGGCTGCATCATGAAATTTCTGCTCGACCAGGGTCTGCCCCACACTGCCGCCCATCGGCTACGTAACGCCGCATTGGATGCCATCCATACAAGCGAGTGCGGACTAGCCACGTCAACGGATTCCGCGATTCTCGAATACGCCCGTGAGCACGGGCAAGTCGTCGTAACTCTCGATTCCGATTTTCATACGCTGTTGGCATTATCTGATGCCGCCGCGCCATCTGTAATTCGGATAAGGATTGAAGGGCTCAGTGCTGAGGCTGTTTCAGACCTGATCGAAACAATCGTTCGCCGTTGCCATAACGATTTGGACACCGGCGCCGCAGTCTCGGTTACTGAAAGGCAAATTCGCGTACGGAAACTCCCAATTAGGACTCGCCCAGGCTGAAAGACAATTTTTTCTTGACCGACCGTACAGGTTCAACCAAACTCAAACGCAATGGTCTCTATTCAAAACCTACCGCAGGAGACGCTTTCGGCATTGGTCGATGCTTCTGCTGCCATTAACGCCGCACAGGGGCTTACCGAAACGCTTCACGCTATCGCCGCTGCGTCGGCGGCAGTGCTGCGGGCAGAAGCCTCCAGCGTTATCATGCTGGACCAGGCGCGGTCAAAACAGGTATTCCTCGCTGCTGTCGGCGACCGGTCCGACCAGTTGGTAGGCGTGGAATACGACGCCGGAGTGGGTGTTTCAGGAAAGGCGCTCGCCACCGGAAAGGCGCAAATCCACAACGACGTCGCACACGAAAAGGCCCACTACAAGGAAATCGACGACAAGGTTGCGTTTCAGACCCGTAGCCTCGTGGCAGCACCGATGATCCACAAGGGCGAATCGCTCGGCGTCGTGGAGGTCATCAATCCCGTCGATACCGAACAGTTCAGCGACAAGGACAAGGAACTCGCCCAGGTCTTCGCCAACCTCGCTGCAATTGCCGTCGCCAACGCCAGATCGTTCGACCGCGTAAAGCGGGAAAATCGCGGTCTTAAGGAGGCCTTCCGCCCACCGGCGAAGATGCTGGGCGATTCACCGGCAATGCGCGAGGTGCTGGGGCTTATTCAGCGCGTCTCACCGTCGAGTACTACGGTCCTGCTGCTCGGCGAGAGCGGTACCGGAAAGGAACTCGCCGCCAGGGCGATCCACGAAAACTCACCCCGCGCCGATCTTCCTTTCATCGCCGTCAACTGCGCGGCCCTTCCCGAAACGCTACTGGAAAGCGAACTGTTCGGACACGAAGCCGGAGCCTTCACAGGCGCTACGGGACGACGCCTCGGACGGTTTGAATTGGCCGACGAAGGAACCATCTTCCTCGATGAGATAGGCGAAGTCTCTCCCGCCGTTCAGGTCAAACTTCTCCGCGTCCTCCAGGAGAAGGAATTCGTTCGCGTCGGCGGTACGCGGACGATCGGATGCGACGTTCGCGTCATAGCCGCCAGTAATCGCGACCTCGACGCCGACCGGCGCGACGGGCGGTTCCGCGACGACCTGTACTACCGCCTGAACGTCTTTCCCATCACCGTCCCGCCGCTGCGTATGCGACGCGAAGACATCCCGACACTGGTGGAGCATTTTATGGGCCTGCTGTCGGGCGAACTGAAAACCCCCTGCCCAGACGTTACAGACCAGGCTATGCAGGCCCTTGCCCAATACGATTGGCCCGGAAATATCCGCGAACTTCAGAACATCCTCGAGCGTGCGTGCCTGTTGGCCGATGAAGGCGTTATCACCCCAGCCCAACTCCCTGCCGAGATTGCCGAGACGGACCACAAGCCTGCGGCGGATTCGTCCGGGCAGCTTTCGGCGTCCCGGCAAGGCCCACCAAACTCAGGCAGCACACTGGAAAACATGGAAAAGACGCTGATAATCAAGGCCCTCGGCGAACACAACGGAAACCAGACCCGCGCCGCCAAAGCCCTCGGCATCAGCAGGGACAACCTCCGATACCGCATTAAAAAATATCAAATCAGCGTCCTGAGGAACTAATGGGAGAGTAAACATGCGCGACGATCCAATCGTAAATGAGGTCCGAAAACGACGCGAAGAACACGCTGCTCGTTTTAATTTCGACGTAAGGGCTATCGCCAGGGACGCCCGGAAGCGTCAGCAGAAAAGCGGCAAGAAAATCGTTACCCCACCACACAGGCAGACAGCGGGATAAAACAGAATTAGTAATCCGCAATCCCCTACGCCCTACAACCCTTTTTTCCATCATTGCATCGCGGGATTCTTTTGATATACTCTAGCCATGTTGACCGCATCGGCTAATTCGCTGAATGCCAACGTATTGATGCTGAACAAGCATTATGCAGCCATTCGCATCATCCCCGCCCGTCGGGCGTTCAGCCTGCTGTATCGCCAGATCGCCGAGGTCGTCAGCATCGAGAACGACCAGTACCTCTCGTACGATTTCAACTCCTGGCGGGAGGTGAGCGAGTTCCGCTCAAAATACCAGCGTAAGGGGCATGAGTGGATCCGCTGCGTGCGGTTTGAGATTGCCGTACCCTGGATTATCAGGCTGACGCTCTACGACCGCCTGCCGAGACAAAATGTCAAGTTCAACCGTCGAAACATCTTCGCCCGCGACCGCAACCATTGCCAGTACTGCGGGCGTCGATTCCCGTTATCGGAATTGAACCTGGACCACGTCGTACCCCGAAGCCTCGGCGGCAGGGCTACGTGGGACAACATCGTCTGCTGCTGTGTCGCGTGCAATGTCCGCAAAGGCGGAAGGACGCCGAAACAGTCCGGTATGAAACTCATCACAATACCCGTCAAACCAAAGCGTTCGCCCGTAATCCGGGTGCAACTGACGGGGGAAAAATACGCCTCATGGAAACAGTTCCTCAACGCTGCATACTGGAATGTGGAGTTAAAAGAATGATTTCCGATTTCCGATTTTCAATTTCCAATTGTAAAAGAGGAAGAAGAAAAAGAAAGAAACAGAATAGCGGGATTACAGGGATTGCTGGATTATAGGGATTGTAGAACTGCAGAAAAAAAAAGAGGAAATCCCCCTAATCCGGTAATCCCCGAAATCCCGCTATCCTCTTTTTCTTTGTCAATTGGAAATTGCAAATCGGAAATCGGAAATTATTTAAGTTTCATTCCGTTGGCTTTGGGCGTGAAATCGTTTTCGGTCAGTCCGACGTTGAATTTCACGTTGCTGTAGGAATATTGGCATGTTTCCTGGTCGTCCCAATCGGATGCTTTCATGCCTACGGGGACGAGATGATCGACGTCGAGGTACCAGACGGTGGTTTTTGCGGGATAGTCTTTTTTCGGCGGGAGGATGCGTTTGAGGACCATAACCTTGCGGGCCTTGGTTTTGTATCCTTCGAATGTGAATTTCCCTTCGCCACGACTTGCTGCCAGTTCGTTCACTTCCAGAAGGCTTTCCATCATGCGTTTGAATCCGAAGAGCGTAACGGGTCTGCGAGTGTTGGCCATGGCATCGGGTCCGTCGGGGGACCGCTTTACCGTACCGAACAGCGTACCCAGGAATCCCTTGGGCTGAACCAGCATCTGCCCGTTGTATTTTCCTTCGATGTATAGTATCCGGTCGCCAACGGGGGCGTTTTTCGTCCATCGCATCGCCACGGAGAACGGCTGATCGATGAATTTTACCTGGATTTCCTGCTTGTCGCGGGATTTACCATTAACCCGCTCTTTCTTGGTGAACGTGCAGGTGTAATCCTGATAACTCTTGCTGTAATTCGCCAATGCCTGCTTCAGGAGGGTTACGTGATCGGTCTCCGCCAGACGTTCCAGTTCCTTGATCCGGCCCTGGGAAATGCTCTCTACCGTTCCATCGCCAATTGCCGCCACCTCCAGGTTGCCCCGGAGAACATCAGGCTGGGTACACTGGACGCAGAACATCGCCGCCAGCAGGATACCGACAATCAGACGAATACGGTTATTTGTAGGGCGAATAACTCGCTTTATCAGCATTATTTTGAGCCTCTCAAGGCCTGTAAAACCGACCCACCCGACACTCCTCACACCACACAGGTCGGCATTAGACTATAATCGGCATAAATCGGCAGTTAACTTTAATTCTCCATACATAATCAAAGCCGCGCAATTTGGAGGGATTATAGGGGGCGCCGCAAAGAATGCAAATTAAAAATTCCAAAAAAAAATACCCCCCTCCGATTGCGGATTGCAGATTGCGGATTTTTCGGTATTCCGGTCCTCCGGTAATCCGGTAATCCGGTTCTCTTCACTGCGTCAGCGACATTAATCGATTGATTCGCTCTTTAATGGGCGGGTGTGTGCTGAAGATGGATTCCGCTCTTTTTTCGAACCTTTTGATTGGGTGAACGATGTAGAGGCTGGCAGTGGCGCGGTTGGCGACTTCGAGGACCTCCGGGTCGTCGGATATCCTTGCCAACGCCTTGGCCAGACCTTCGGGGTTGCGCGTCAGTTCGATTGCTGATGCGTCGGCGAGGTACTCCCGCTGGCGGCTCATGGACATCTGGATCACGCGGGCGAGGATCGGGGCAATAATTGCCAGGACAATCGCGACGATCAGTATAATCAGTTGGCCCAGACCACCGCCTTCTTTGCTGCTGCTGCGACGCCGCCCGCCGC
>JAUVIQ010000102.1 GCA_030592655.1 Planctomycetales bacterium
GCGACGCGATGCCGATTATGATTTCAGGCGGTAAAATAGTGGAGATTCCCGAAAAGGAACGCGGTAAGATCGAGTCGTTCGCCCGCGCCGAAATCCGTATGCTGGCAGAACGCAACGGGCACAACCAGGCGCTCTGCGAGGCTATGATCACTATTACAATGAAGGTCTGGCTGATCCGAAACACCCAAACCGGCGAGTTGCAGCTCGTGAATCCCGAAAAGGAGTACCGAAAAATCCACGGCGCTCCAACGGCAACGCAACCGGCGAAGTCAACAGCGAAACGCGCCGGCGGACGCTGGGAATATGTCAAAACCATCGACAAGACCGGCGAACTCGTAACCATGCACACCGAAGAAGCCCGGCGGCTGGGCTTCTTCGTGAACGCTTTCGACGACATGGACGACCTCGAGAAGCACTACAACATCACCGTCGAGCCGGTTGTACTGACTGACAACTGGTCGGAGGGCCTGGTGGCCTTGCTGACCAGCCCGGTGGTGATGAGCATACTGATGTTCGTCGGAATCATAGCCATCTATGCCGAGTTGCACACGCCGGGTTTCGGAGCGGCCGGCGCGGTTGCGATAGTGTGTTTTGCGATTGTCTTCGGCAGTCATTACCTCGTCGGCCTGGCGAATTGGTGGGAGATAGCGTTGTTCTTTGTCGGCGTGGCGCTTCTGGCGGTAGAATTGCTGCTTATACCCGGATTCGGCGTCGCGGGCGTTACGGGGATCCTCTGCTGCGTCGCAGCGCTTCTGGCGATGCTGATTCCAAACACGCCGACGGAAATTCCCTGGCCTGAAACCGAAGGGGCGTGGGAGATGTTCAAAACAGGCTCAATGGGTTTAATGGCGGCGTTTGTAGCAGCGACGGTGGCGGCTATGTTCCTGGCGCGATACCTGCCGAAGGTTCCGATTGCCGGGCGGCTTGTCCTGGCGGCCCCGGAAGCGCCCCACACACCGCCGACAACCGAAGATGCACCGATCCTCAACATCACCGCCGGACAAGTCGGAGAAGTAACCCAGACCTGCCGGCCTGTCGGAAAGGTCCGCATCGACGGTCGGCTTGTAGATGCCATCGCCGACGGCGCGTTCATCGAAACCGGAGCCGAAGTCGTCGTCCTCCGCAACGAAGGAAACCGTGTAGTAATTGAAACAAAGACATAGACCATAGCAGCGAGAAGAAAATGACTGGTACGATATTACTGATTATCGCGTTGTTGTTTTGTGCGTTGCTGCTGTTGGCGGTGGAGATATGCACGCCGACTTTCGGTCTTCTGGCCCTGGCGGCAATAGCGTGTCTTGCCGGAGCGGTGTATCAATGCTTCGTCATAAACCAGGTATTCGGTGTGGTGATGATCATCGTTCTGGCGTTTGCCGTACCGGCGTACCTGTGGGCGATGATCAAATACCTGCCGAAGACGCCGATAGGGAGCGTTCTGCAACTTCGAGCCCGCCGGCGCGACCCCGGCGAGGGAACGCCCGACGCGGCGGAACTCGAATCGCTCATCGGCGCTACAGCCGTGGCTGAAACGCCGCTTCGCCCCAGTGGGGCTATCAGGGTCAACCACAAACGCATCGTCGCCACCGCCGAAGCGGGATTCATCGAAAAAGGCGCGACGGTTGAAATAATCAAGGCCGGCGGCGCCGACGTGGTAGTGCGGGAAGTGAAGCAGTAGAATTAAGGCTTGCAGAGCGGCTGACAAGAGGGCCTACAGATGATAGTGCACGTTTGGATATGGGGTAAATTCATATTGGTGTGCGTGCTGGTCTTTGCTGTTCTGGCGGGTCTTGCCGGCGGGGTGTACCTGTGTTTTGCGATACATCCTGTTCTCGGCGTCGCGGCGGTCGTGGCGCTGGTGGCGGGCGTGTACCTGATAATCAGGCATTTGTCCAGGACGGGCGTGCTGCAACGGCTCCAGTTGTTGAGAGGCTTGGCTGGCGTCGGCGAGGGTACGCCCGAGGCCGATGAACTTAAGGCACTTGTGGGGACCACGGCGGTGGCGGAGACTCCGCTGCGACCCAGCGGTGCAATCCGCACAGGCGACAAGCGGGTAGTCGCGACCACCGAAGCGCGTTTTATCAACAAGGGCGCGACCGTAAAGATAATCAAGGCCGCCGGCGCCAACGTGGTGGTGCGGGAAGTCTTGCAAGACAACGACGAAGCAGTATAATAGCGTCGGTTTTACGAAACGTTTTCTCTTACGAAAGGGGCAAAACATGTTGGCTGAAATAAGTACGGCCTTACTGGTACTGTTGATAATCGTTGTACTTGTTATGGTGGCGTTACTGTTTTTTGTTGCCAGGTTTTTTGCGTTGTGGGTTCAGGCGTTGTTCGCCCGCGCGAAAGTCGGAATGGGCGAACTTATCGGTATGAGCCTGCGAAAGGTCGATCCGCGAGTGATCGTCCTGAGCAAGATTCGCGCCGTTCAGGCCGGGCTGACCGTTACGACGCGCGAGATGGAAAGCCACTACCTTTCCGGCGGACGGGTTCCGAACGTCATCACCGCGCTCATCGCCGCAAACCGCGCCAATATCACACTGACGTTCCAAACGGCCACTGCAATCGACCTTGCCGGACGCGACATCCTCGAAGCCGTCCAGACGTCCGTTAACCCCAAGGTCATCGATTGTCCCAACACAGCCAGCGGGAAGACCTCCATCGACGCGGTCGCCAGGGACGGTATCCAGGTCAAGGCCAAGGCCCGCGTAACCGTCCGGGCGAACATTGACCGTCTCGTCGGCGGTGCGACCGAGGAGACCATCATCGCCCGCGTCGGCGAGGGCATCGTTACGACCATCGGCTCGGCCGATTCCTACAAAAGCGTCCTGGAAAATCCCGACAACATCTCCAAGCAGGTGCTGGAGAAAGGTCTGGACGCCGGAACCGCCTTTGAGATTCTTTCGATCGACATTGCCGACGTGGACATCGGAGAGAACATCGGCGCGAAACTCCAGGCCGACCAGGCGGAAGCCGATAAACGCCGCTTCCAGGCGGAAGCCGAAAAACGCCGCGCAATGGCAATGGCGCGAGAGCAGGAAATGAAGGCCAACGTGCAGGAAAACCGCGCAAAGGTCGTCCTCGCCGAAGCCGAGATACCACTGGCTATGGCCGAGTCGTTCCGCTCCGGTCACCTGGGAATCATGGACTATTACCGCATGAAGAACATCCAGTCCGATACCCGCATGCGTGACAACATCGGCGGCGGACCGGGCGGCGGTGAAAGCCCGAAAAAATAATCACGACTAAAAAACCATGAATCTCCAATGGTACAACATCCTGGCTGCTGACGGCGACGGGCTGATCGGCACAGTTATTTTTGTCGCCCTGCTTATCTTCAGCCTGATCGGGCACGTAATCAAGAAGGCCCAGGAGAAGCGCCAGGTCGAAGAGGCTGACCGTAAGGTAGAGGAGTCGAAGCGTCGCCACGCCGCTGCGAAAATCTCGTCCGAGCGTGCGCAGACCGAACCGGCGCCGCCCGCCATTGCCCCGCCCGCGCAAGTAAAACAGCAGGCGTCGGTTATTCACGCAGCCACAACCCTCGGCAAGGGTGTCAATCAGGAGGTTCTTCAGGCAGAGAAACGACTCGTTGCCGAACAGGCGCAACAGCGGAAGCGACTGGCCGGGGTAAAACGCCTCCAGCCGACAATTGGCGGCAAAGCGGCGCGCGCCGAGCGCACCGTCGCAGACGGGCCAAAAATCCATCTGAACCTCACCAGTCCAAAAGCGGCAAAAACGGCCATCGTCTGCGCCGAGATCCTTGGCCTGCCTAAAGCATTACGGTCCAACCCGGAACCGTGGGATATGTAACGCCGGGCGCTACGAGCCGCTACTCACAAGCGGACTTGATTTCCTCTGCCCATTGACGGAGTTGTTCGTCCAGGGCGGGGTCGTCGGGAGTTGGTTTTTTCAGCGACAACGTTGCAGCCAGCCCGCCGGGAACGAGTTCGCCCGTCTTTGCGAACAAACCCTTTCCGCCGCCGCCGTCGTGTGTGCAGAACGCACAAACCGTCTTACCGGCAAGGTCGTATCGCCCCAGGAACGCCCTGATGGCCGGCGGTGGGGCCGATGCCCAGACCGGCATACCGATAATCACCAGTTTTCGCGGTTCGACGGTGTGTTCGCTGGTAAGTTCGGCGGGTTTATCCAGCAGAGAGTCCTTGACACCGACAAACCAACCCATCCGTCCTGAGCGGCCTTTGACCTCGCGGATTTCCTCGATGTCGGCGTCCAGCATGTCGGCGAGTTTTTCAGCCACCATTCGCGTCTTGCCCGTCCGGGAATAATACACGATGAGAGTATCGCTCATTATCTCAACCTTCCGTTGCTTGGAGAAGGGTTTGTTAACTGTCTCCAACCGGTCCCAACACGGATGCCAATCGTCTGGTTCCCGGCGGGCATTGGGGCCCGCAGCCGCAGGCGTAGTTCGCGCCGGTCAGACCGAGCCGGTCGGCGAACTGATGCCAAATCTCCGGCGATTCGGTGCACAGGTACACCGGCACGTCCTTGTCATGCTTTCGGATCTCGTCCAGGAAGAACCCGTAAATCTCCGCCCGAACTTCCGGCGGGAATGGTCCGGTGGACATCTCGGCCATTACCTCGGCCGAGTCTTCCATTGCCTTTAGACAGACCGGGTCAATAAGAGAGACATCAATAATCTGCTTGAACTCCGCGGCCGTCATCCACGCGATCGTGCATAGCCCCAGGGTCTCCGGTTTGGTTTGGGCAAAGACCATCTCGATCATATCCCGGCACTCATCCCGCCAGTTCCGCACGGGGATGATTGGCTTGAACTTGAAGCGGACGGGGTAACCGGCTTCCTGGCACCGTCGGGCGGCGTCGATGCGCTCCTCCGTGGAGGCGGAGGCCGGTTCGATAACGCGGCTGACGGTCTCGCCGGTAAGGCTCCACAGGGCGATGGTGTGTCCACGGTGATCCAGTCCCATCAGCGGGTCCACATTCGCGCTCTTGGTGTGTATCAGGAAATGCTGATCCGCCGTCGAGGCGTAGTATTCGGCGAGCAGACTGGTCAGACCATATTCCGGCTCGAAGCACAGCGTGTCGGTAAGGTTGGAGTTGAACATGAAGACCTTCTGCCAGGGGTTTTCGCGGGCCGTCGGGGCGACCTGCTTTTCCAGGAACTCCTCGATGTTGGTGAAAATGACGATGACCTTCCCGGCCCCGCAGTACTTGCAGCCATGCGGACAGCCGTAGATGCTGTCGAACTGATACCGCGAGCGGCAGATGCGCCCGGAGTCCGGTGGTTCCTTGTGAATCCCCCTGCCGCCGTCCCCCAGCAGATTTCCTACCAGCCAGGATGAGGTTTCCGGTGGGCAGTCTTTCAGCACATCCGCGACATCGGGCGCGTCGTCGAAGCGGAGTTTCCGGAACACGAAAGCCGGATCGGTGTGCTCGCCGAGGGTCCCCTGGTACTGGCGGGAGTTCTGCCAGCCGTTTCGTCGGATCATGTCGGGGATATCGCCGTCCGTGACGCGCTTGGCGGAGGCCAGGTTGCGCCCGATGGCGCCCAGCATCGCTTCCGTGCGGCGTAAGGAACGCTTGTCCTGGAAAACTTCATCGAAGATATAAACTGCTGGTGGTGTCAATTGGTACATCGTGGCAGCCCTTTAGTTCGTATCTATATATATGCGAGAAAGGTATTCCCATCATTCTGATCGTGGTTCTTTTTCCGAACAGTCGCTACCGGGTTCCTTTTTTTGCGACGTACCCGCGTCGGGATCGCTCGTCGAGTCCGGCGGCAGGGACAATTCGGCGTCGATAACGGTTGTCCATGCTATTTTATCACCAAGCCGTTGGCGGTATCGCGTCAACAGGGGGAAAAGCAGCGGAAAGACCATCACCAGTCCGAGGATTTCAATGGCCTTCGAGACGTTTCGCAGCGCCAGTTCCCGCGTCGAAGGTTTTCGACCTTTGTCGGCGACGACCCGAAGACGAAGTATCATCTTACCGACGGTCGCCCCGAAGCGATATTCCATCACGAAACAGTACGCCGGATAAACAACCAGAAAACTCCAGAAAGCGTACACGAACCTGGTTGTGGAAACAGCCTGCTCGAAGCTCTCAATAAAGGTCGTTATTGATGCCATGTTTATTTCCCGTAAGCCGATGGCCGTTGCGATTAAAAGAAGCGGAACCGCGTCGATACACGCAGCGGCAAAACGCCGGGTAAGTTTCGCCGGCGGTATCGTCGCAGGAAGCGAGAACGGCGCGGTCCTGAGAGTCTGGCCGGGCCAGAACATCAACACGACGATCAACCCTAAAACGACCATGAAAAATATGTTCTGCAAGCGTGCGATCCGTTTCTGCTCATCGGCCCACGTGAAGGCGTTCATCGGGCTTTCGCCGCCCGCCTGCCCGTCGGGTTTGCATGTGGCGAAAAGCCACTTTTTGTCGGTTTTCCACAGCATGGCCGCTTTACCCGCGAACCTTGTGACGGCCGGCGGGGCATCGGCGGGCCAAGTGAGGTTTTTCCCATCCCGTCTGACCGGATGGATTGGTTGCCACTTGTCCGACGCGAACCGGGCGAGATTCACCATTCCTGCCTTGGCGTCAAACGCCGCCAGCACGAGGGCGTCCTCGATAATCATCATTGCCAGTGGTTTGCTACCAGCCGGCATATCAGGTAAATCAACTTCTCGCCATTTGCCTTCATCGAATACCGCGAGCGCCTTTTGAGGGTGTTCGGACAGGACGTAGATTGTGTTCTTATGGACGGCGACACGGGCGCGAGTTGCGGATTTGATAAGTTCGTTCGGAACGACGGCGACCTTCCGCCATTTCTGCCGGGTGTATTGCAGCAGGGTCAGTTCGCCGGGTTTTGCCGGTTGCGTACTGACAATCGGCACGGCTGGGCGAGTTCGCGGACGCTGCCCGGTGGGGTGGGCAACCAGCACCATCACGGCGTTGTTATTATCACCAGCCGGGGCAGAAGCGAGGATTTGAGCGTCTTCGCCGAAGATATCTTTGGGCGGTTTTGGTCCAGGTTGGCCTTCCTCGCGATGCGGGAAATATCGCGTGTTCTTGCCGTCTTCGAAGAAGACCAACAGGCTTGCGCCGTCGGACGTCGCAGACACGAAGATTCCCCTCCAGTCGCCCCCTACGGGCTTCCATTCCGCTTCATCGCCTGCTTGCTTCGCCGCAAGTTTGTATCCGGACCCGTCCCTGTCGAAGAGGATCACCCACACCGCCTCCGTGCCGCCGAGGAGCATACAAGGGCGAAAGTCCCGCTCATCGGCCGACGAGGCGCGCGGCGATGACACAAGGGTCAGCGTCAGAACAATAGCGGCGATGATTTTTCGTGTATGGATTCTCATTTGTTCTCGCATTCGGCATCGACCTGAACCGGGTTAGTAATACCCGGCGGAAGGTGCGACTGAAAATCAAAGACCTTCTTACTGAATCGTCTGGTCGTGCTCATTTCCGACAGTCTCATGTGCAGCGAACTCGCCGTCTGGACGTTCTTTATCGCAGGAAAGGTTATGCGGATGTCCGTCGGCATTATTGGCCCCTCACCGTCGGTATCGGTGTCGATGGGTTTATAGTCTGCAACCTTGGCGACCACGCGGCAGAGTCCGTCGGCGTCGTAGAGTTTGATTTGGTAAGGCCTGCGCTGCTCTGTGTTTGACCAGCGGAAATAGACTTCACGCCAGATTTTCAGGTGTCCGCTGATTGGCTGGGGTTTCAGGTAGCGAACGACGTAAGCGCAGTCGTCGGGCGGCTTGTTCTGAAGCGTCATAACGACGGCAGGCATTGCCCCTGCCCGAACCTTCGGAAGTTCCGTTACGCCAAGTATTTCCAGAAGTTGCAGCGGGTCGAGTGGTATGGCTTTCACGCCCGGCGCACCGGCGTATTTTGTCCTTCCGAACCACGCCCCGCCCTTATCACCCAGGTTCGCCCAGCAGTAGTACAACCCGCCGGCAGAATCGGTCCCAACGCGGAACAAATCAGTTATCTCACGCCCGATAAGAACAAAATCCGTTGGTTCGGACGGGTTATCGCCTTTGTCCAGAAGCAAGATCGCATTGCCCGACGCCAGTGGCGATGTCGAACCCCACGAGACGCTGCGTCCCTTCTCGTCGCTTAAGGTAACGCGAATCCTCGCCCGCGCCCAAAGCCGCGGAACCCGCGAGGCGTTGGCGTTGTACTCATCGACCAGCGTTTCGGTCGAAACGAATTTCTCCGGACAAGGTTGACACCCACCCAGAAAGATTAGCCCCATCACAGACAACAGCATCATACGCAGCAATTTGCCCAAGCAATAATGCGGGGTGGCACCTTCAAGCGGAGCGGAACGGAGTGAAGCGGAGCTTGTGGGTGCATAATGCTCCTGTCCAGCCAGCACCCACAACCTCCGCTCCGCTCCGGTTGAAGGTGCCACCCGCCACCCCATTTTATTGCTCGGACAAAGTAGTAGATTCATATCTCCACCTCAAATAAGGCTCCCAGTTGCGAGCCGACTTCGGCGATATGTTCTTCATCCAGTTCCGGGCGGATTACCTTCACCGACGATTGTTCTTTTCTGAAGTGCATCGTCCAGACCTCGTGGCCTTCTTCGTTATCGCTGCCGTCGTAAATCAGCAGTTTCTTCCGCATCAGCATCAGCGCAAGGACGAAGCGGAAGTTGATCTTCGCCGGTTCGTCGTGGCCGTCAAGTTTCTCGAAGAACTCGACCAGCACGTTATTGTTGATAACCTGTTTTTTCGGTTCGTCGGGTTTCGGTATCCGGCTTTGCCATACGGAAAATGCCTGAGCCGCATCTTCGGGGCGACTTTCCCAGCAAGGTTTGCAGAAGTCGTCCCGGCGGAAACCTTCAGCCGTGTCGAACAGGGCGACGATGAACTCCTCTTCGATTGCCAATTCCCGCTCGCACGCCGAGCAGAGGCCCGATGTTTTCGCTATGTCGTATTCTCTAGCCATTGATTAAATGCACTCTGATACGATTTTTTCTACGGTTTCGCACAATTCTGCCGCCCGTTTGCAGTCTCTCGCGGATGCTTTGCGGAGGTCATCTGCGGCGGACTTATCGGGCAGGCCGGCGGCGTTGACGCGGACATTATAATCGCTAAGCCGGACGACCGCTTCAGCCAAAACCGCAGCAGCCGAAAGGTCCGTTAACAGGCGCTTGTTGCAATGCCCGCCGAGGGCGATGAGGCTTTCCAAAACCGAAATCGCCAATGCCGTCATTTGTCGCGGAACGTCAATGGCGGCTGCCAGTGCCGTTGCCATTTTAGCGGCTTTGGTTTCGTCTTCGCACTTATTCGCTTCGGTGTAGAGGGTATAAGCGGCTGCATCATCTGCGGTCAGGTCGGCGAACATTCCCCTCGCCCGCGCCAGGCGAACAGCCAGGGCTTCGTGGGCGTCGGCGAATTCGGCGAAGGCCTTCTTTCCGCGCGTGAAGTTCAACACCATCTCGCCAAGCGCCGTCGCCAAAACGCCGACAACACCGGCGACGGTCCCGCCACCGGGAGTGGGACTCTTCTCAGCAGTCGCCGCTGCGAAATCACGAACAGAGAACGACAGATAATCTTCCATGTCAGTTACCTATTTCTCTCTCTTAAACGCTTCGGGTTTGGGTGTCGTTACGATTACGACGTATCCTTTACCCAGATATTTTTTCGCCACTCGCTGCACGTCGGCGGGCTTTATCTTGCGGTACAGTTTTTCTGCCTTCTTTCGGAAGTCGTATCCAAGCCCGTAGAGTTCGTCCAGAGCGGCTCCCATCGCCAGGCTCGACATTGACTGAGCCCCCAGAGCGTCGGCTGTCAGAATGATATTGACTGCACGGTCGATTTCCTTTTGCGTCGGCGTATATCCGGCGGCACGGTCGAGGTTCTTTTTGATTATCCCGACGACTTCGGGGGCTTTTTCCGGCTGGCATCCGGCGTAGGTAACAAACGCTCCGGGCAGCAGTCCCGCCCAGTTGTAAGCGTGGACGACATACACCAGCCGCTTTCCGCGGAGTTCCGTGTGCAGCCAGCCCGAAGGCAGGCGATACCCGCTGATAATCGTATCCAGCACGGTTATCGCGATGCGGTCGTCAATGTCCGTTACCTTCATTCCCGGTACGGCCACAATAACGCCGGCCTGGACGTTCTTCTTCTTGAGGACGTGCAGTTCGCCTTCCAACAAGGCTCTGCGCTTGAAGACGCCGTAAAGATGCAATTTGACCTTGGGCAGTCGGTTGA
>JAUVIQ010000238.1 GCA_030592655.1 Planctomycetales bacterium
CGATTGCATCGAAGCCCTTTTTGACGTCGCCGAGCAGGCGGACCTCCATGAGGCGGTCGCGTCGCAGCGATGCGAGGACTTCGCCGATTGGTCCGATCGCCCGAAGCCTCCCGCCATGCAGGATACCGATCGAATCGCATATGGCTGCAAGTTCCGGAAGGATGTGCGAAGAGACCAGCAGCGTTTTCCCGGCGTCTGCCAGTCGGCGCAGGAGTTGCCTCATGTGGACGCGGGCGCGCGGGTCAAGACCGCTGGCAGGTTCGTCCAGAAGCAGCACCTGCGGGTCGTGCATCAGCGTCCGGGCGATCCCGATCCGCTGCTTCATACCACGCGAAAGTGTATCGACGAACCGGTCGTGCAGGTCGTGAGATTCGGTCATGTCAAAAACGGCCTCGATACGCTCGCGCCGCTTACGCCGCCGAATCCCGAAGGCCGATCCGAAAAAGTCCAGATATTCCCATACACGCATCTGCTCATAGACGCCGAAATTGTCCGGCATATATCCGACAAGTCGCTTTATCTGCTCCCTGTTTCCGACAACGTCCACGCCGGCGATGCTTGCCGAACCGCTTCCGGGGCGCAACAGCCCGGCCAGTATGCGGATGGTCGTCGTCTTACCGGCTCCGTTGTGCCCGATGTAACCGAATATCTCGCCGCGACGAACCTCAAGGTCCAGGTTCGTCAACGCCTTTATCTCGTCGTAATGCCGGGTCAAACCTTCCGTACGGAGGATGACCTCATTGTCTGAAACGCTCATTTACTCATCCCTTCCAGGGTCAGGTTCAGCGATTCGATTTTCCACAGTGTGGATATGCGTTCGCGTTTGTCTGGTTCACCTGTTTCGACCGGATCGACTTTGATGGTGATTTTATACGCACCTTCGATGCGCCGGAGGTTCTCGACTGATATTTTATATGTCCCGACGGGGCGTTTGACGGTTTCTATCAGTGTTTGTTTCTTTGCCTCGTCTTTTTTGTCGGTAACGGCGAAGAATCGCATTCGACAATTCGGCGCGCGCATCGTAATTCGCAGCGTCGCGCGCGCGTCGGCGAGTTCAGCTACGGCGTCAGGCGGAGCGAAAGTCAACACCACTTCGCCCGACAGGGTGGACTCGTTGAACCGGTGGTCCTTCGCAACCCACACGGGCGGATGCCCGCCTATGTGAAGTTTCAGCAACCCGCCGGGAACGACAACCTTCGTACCGGGCGGCGACGCCAATATCGCCGGCTGCGACGTCAACAGCGTCAACCCATTTGATTCGGCCTTTTCGGTGAGAGTTGCGTCGAGCGGGTCCAGAAATCTTTGGCGGGACCATCCAAGCAGCATGGGCGACGGATTGGACAGGCGGCCAATTCCCCCTGACGCTTGACTTATCATCGCGGCAATAAGGTCGCTGCGGAGCAGGTCCTTATCGTGGCGAACGATCTTTCCGGTGTAGGTCTCCTTCGGTAGCGGCGGATCGTTGATAACAACGTCGGTGGCGCGCCCGTCGGGAAGGTTGCCGACGGAATACGCCCGTCCACCTGTAATTACTATGGCATCGAAGACGTCCGCGCCGGTCTGGTTGGTTATCGTACCGGCAAGCCCCTTCGGCCCCAGGGACAACTTTGTAACCAGTCGCCCCGGAATGATAATCGGCGATTCGGCGTAAGCGGTCCGGCTGCTGTTGGCGATTACACGCACTCCTTCCAGGGCCATGGTCCGCCCGTTTCCAACTTCCACCGATCCCATCACCGAAATTGAGGCAGAGGAAGGCGAGCGGATAGTCCCCAGCGGCGAACCCGACGAAAAGGCGACATCTTCGGTCTCCGGCGTATAGTAGGTCGATAGTTGCTGAACGTGGGCTGTTCCGTCGGGCCTGACAGACGCCATCGCCAGAAAACTCAGCCTCGGTTCATCACGAAGCGTCATCCCCCACGCCAACATACCCCCAGCCGCCAGCAGACCAACCGGTATCATCACCATCCAGGTCAGTTCGCCGCGTCTGATAAATCGCAAAAACAACCCCATCAGCCCAAACAGAATTACAAGAACGCCGATAATGCAGACCGGTGTGCGCCGATCCGGGCTGCGACGTCCGGCGATTTGGGATAGTTTACTCTGGGCCGCTGCGGCGAAAGCGTCCGCCGAAATCGGCGATGATCGCTTCGTCTGTTCGGTTATTGCCTGCCAGAGCGCCCTGGACCGGTCCGTCGCCAAAGCGCCGACCGGTACAGACAGTATAAAAACCGTCCCCGAACCAAACCTCCGTGCAGTCAAAAGAGGCATACCGTTGGCTTTCCACAGCACCTCGGTACCGCTCAGCGGGCACAACTGCGCCATTGTCATCGGCGTTGCCAGGTCAATCTCGAAACGCTTTTTGTCTTGGGCGCTTGTCGCTTCAAGCCGATATTCCTGATGGGTTCCCGCGACGACAACGCCGGCGGCTTCGGCGAGCCTTCCGGAAAGCGTGCGTTCAACGGCGGAGTGGGCTGTAATCAGAAGTACGCCCCCGCGGCCTGTCCAGTCGAGAACGGCGTCTATATGAGAGTCCGGTAAATCAGCCGGTTCGGACGACGAGATGAGAAACATCTCAAGCAGTGAATATCCGTACCACCTGTCAGGAAGAAAGCGCTGAGACGAACTGGCCAGAGCGACCTTTCCGAAGGGGCTGTCGGGTATCTTCGCAAGGTAGGAGTGATCCTGTCCCGGCGGGTCTTCGGGATCAACGTAGGCCAGACAGTATTGTTGGGGCCACAGCGGAGAGACCAATATAAAGTCGCTGTCGAGGATTTTATTGGTAGCGGCGTTTTCAAGCCTGAATTTCTGCTCGATGTTAACGCGCTGTTTTT
Organism: Planctomycetales bacterium; assembly: GCA_030592655.1. Lineage (GTDB taxonomy): Bacteria > Planctomycetota > Phycisphaerae > SM23-33 > SM23-33 > JAUWNJ01. The sequence goes on from JAUVIQ010000238.1 coordinate 2,832, forward strand.
TTTTCGACGATAAACGTTTGAGTTTTATGGGGCCGACGCGATGACCGAGACGGACCATCCGGCGAGTGCGAGACGGTAAATTGACTCTGCGAGTGTAGCGAATTTTCCCGCTGGTGGGATTCTCGGCGAAAAGAATAAATTTCACCTGCATCGCCTGTTCGGTCGGGTTGTTCAGCCTGGCTGTTACCTGCCCCCATCGCTCAGGCCGGACATACGGAGGAAACGCCTCCGAAACGGAAACCACGTCGGGTTCATCTCCAGCCAACGCGCTGGCTGTCGCAATCAAAAGAAATGTTATGCCCGCCGATACCTTCATAAAATCCTGCCGCCGCCCTTGCCGGGAGATCGGTGAAACCCCGCATATTCAACCGCTGTCCCAAGAGGCAGATAATATAACCACCCCCGCAACGGCGGGCAACGACAATTGCGCATCTTCGAGATTTTCCTGGCCTGGTTATTCGTGTTCGGATAGATTTCTTTTGCAATTCAACAAACACTAACTAAAGCGGACACTATTGATGGCGCCAAATCTCATAAAAAGCAGCAGTGATCTGGTAACATCCCACGACGCAACCCGAAACGGGTTTCTGGCCCAGGCGTTACGGAAGACAAAGAAGGCAGCGCCCTATGTTGCCCAAGCCCACCGCTTACTCGACAAGCTTAAAGAAATAAACACTCCCGGCGACCTGATTGGATTAGATGACATTCGGGATGAACTTGTTACTGCTGCCGGGTTCTCCGATAAGGCTGCTGGTTATTTTTCCAGCAAAGAGCTCGAAGACTCGCTTCTTACGATTTTGAAGGCAATAGAAGCAGAAAGTGGTGAGAAATGGCGCGAAGAAATTCTCTATCGCTTTCTACTGACACGCGGCGATTCGTTGGGTGGAGCCATGCGAAACATTACGGGAGTCATTGCGCAGGTAAAATTCACCCAAGCCGTTCTGGCCGCCTTGAGGATCAAAGCAGTCAAATACCAGGTAAAGACCTCTCCCAGCAACCCGGATAAGGTACAGCGAATTGCTTGGCCTGATCGCGTGTGTTTTTTCGACAAGACCCCAACGTTCATTGGTAAGAATATTGACGTTATTCTTCTTAGCGGACACGATACTTCCAGCGATGCGTTATCCGAAAAGAAAAATTATTTGGTCTGCGGGGAATTAGAGCATTTTACAAAAAGAGTGTCGTGCTAGAGATTAATGATCCGATGTATATTCCATGAAGATCGCATCGGCAGATACACGGCGACGTGCCTTGGTGGTGTATGAACAAGGCGGGAAGACACA
>JAUVIQ010000264.1 GCA_030592655.1 Planctomycetales bacterium
GACCATGGCGGTGGAGTTCGACAAAGGCGAGACGGTCAAAATCAAGGAAGGCGCATTCGAGAACTTCGAAGGCGTCGTAGATGAAGTCCTCGCCGAAAAGGGGCTTATCCGGGTGATTGTAACGATCTTCGGACGAGCGACGCCGGTGGAACTGGAATATTGGCAGCTAGAGAAAGAGTAACGGGACAGTTATGGCTAAAGAAATAGCGGCAAAGATCAAGTTGCAGGCACCTGGCGGACAGGCTACGCCCGCCCCTCCGATCGGCCCGGCGCTGGGTCAGCACAACGTCAACATCGGGCAGTTCGTCTCGCAGTTCAACGAGCGGACGAAGGAATACAACGGTACGACGATCCCGGTTGAGATAACCGTCTTTGCCGACCGGAGTTTCACGTTTATCACAAAAAGCCCGCCGGCGGCGGTGCTGCTGAAGCAGTCTGCCGGACTGGTCAAGGGTTCCGGCGTTCCGAACAAGGAAAAGGTTGGGAAAGTTACAGCCGAGCAGGTCCGCCAGATAGCCGAGACCAAAATGGAAGACCTGAACGCAAACGATATCGAAGCGGCCTGTCGCATAATCGAAGGAACCGCCCGAAGCATGGGCGTCGAGGTGGAAAAATAACAATTGCGGATTGCGGATTGTGGATTGCGGATTTCCGCACGGAATAATTTGCTGTTGTTCAATCCGCAATCCGCAATCCGAAATGGAACTGGCCTGACCACGGGCGTCAATAACAGTGGGACCTTATGAAAAAGGGATAGTTTTATGGGCAAGAAAAACGGTAAGCGTTACAAGTCAGACTACGAAAAGGTTCCCTCTGGTCCGGTTTCTGTGGGCGAGGCTGTCGGCCTGTTGAAGCAGTTCGACAGCACGAAATTCGACCAGACGGTCGAGTTGGTGATCTGGCTCGGTATTGACCCGAAACAGGCGGACCAGGCAATTCGCGGCGCTACGTCGCTACCTAACGGAATCGGAAAGACAAGGAAGGTTATCGCCTTCTGCGCCGACGACGATGTACAGACGGCACTCGACGCCGGAGCGATCGAAGCCGGCGGAGACGACCTTGTCGCAAAGGTTCAGAAGGGTTGGATGGATTTCGACGTGGCTATTTCCACCGGCGCGATGATGCGGAGCGTCTCTCGCCTGGGGCGTGTCTTGGGACCCGTCGGAAAGATGCCCTCGCCCAAAGCCGGTACGGTCGTCGATGATGTGGCTGCTGCGGTGAAGGAATACGCAGCCGGTAAGATAAAGTACCGCAACGACGACGGTGGAAATATCCACGTCCCGGTCGGTAAAGTCAGTTTCGAGACGGAGAAACTGACCGAAAACATCGAGGCGTTCCTCGCGCAGATAAAGGCAATGAAACCCGCTTCCAGCAAAGGAACTTATATCCGGAAGGCGTGCTTGTCGGCGACGATGAGCCCGTCTGTTGAGGTGAGCGTATAACGCAGGTGCTACTATGAGCAAACCCGTAAAAACACTGTTGCGTAAGGATTTAATCGGGCGTCTTGAAGGCGTCGAGTCATTGGCTGTGCTGAGCCTGACGGGCGTTGACGGAACTGATACGAATCGCCTTCGCCGGCAACTTCGGGCTGGGGGCGTCAGTATCTCCGTGGTGAAGAACTCGGTGGCGAAATATGCGCTGGAGCAGGTCGGTCTCGCATCGGCCGGTGGTCTGCTCGACGGCCCGTGCGCGTTGGCGTGGGGCGGCGAGGGGGTCGTTACCGTAGTGCGAACACTGCTGGAAGAGGCAAAGGAAATCCCCGCCATCAGCGTCAAAGGCGCGCTGCTGGAGGGCGAGATCTTCGGCGCTGACCGAATCGAAGAATTGAGCAGGTATCCCACGCGGGAAGAGGCAATAGCGACGGTCGTGATGCTGGCGAAATCCGCCGGTTCGAGGCTCGCCGGTTGCCTTATCGGACCGGGAGGAAGACTCGCGGGTGCAATAAAAAGTATCGAAAAACAGGATGAGAATTAAAAGTCGTCGTGCCGACGACTGCTAAACGGGAACAAAAACAGAAACAACAAAAACAGTACCGGTTGCGGATTGGGCCCGATTCGTCGGGATTAAATGGCGTCGCGTTGACTTCACCTATCAGGCCGGTCAGAAGGAGTAGTAAAGAAATGACAGACGAACAAACAGCAACCGAAAGCACCGAAAGCACCGAGAGCACCGAAAGTACCGAAAGTAAGGAATTTGACTCTGCTATCAAGGAATTGGGCGACAAGATTGCGCAATTGACATTGAAGCAGGCGGTAGAACTCGGTGATTACCTCAAGGATGAGCATGGAATCGAGCCTGCTGCCGGAGCAGCGGTAGTAGCCGCCGCCCCCGGAGCCGCCGCCGAAGCAGAAGAGGAAAAAACCGCCTTCGACGTGATGCTCAAGGACATCGGCGACAAAAAGATCCAGGTAATCAAAGCCGTTCGCGCCATGACCTCCCTTGGTCTCAAAGAAGCGAAGGAACTGGTCGAAAGCGCCCCCAAAGCGGTCAAGGAAGGCGTGCCCAAGGAAGAGGCGGAAGAAGCCGTCAAACAGCTTACCGAAGCCGGCGCTACCGCGACAATCGAGTAAAGGTTCGTTTCGTAACAGACAATTTTCCGGGTGGCACGGTCAAGTCGAAGACTTGGCCGTGCTTGGGAACAACACGGCCAAGCTCCGCTTCGCTGCGCTTGACCGTGCCACCCGCCGTGAAACTGTGCGTATTAATCGAGGATGAACATTATGCTGCGAATGGACAAAACGCTGGACTTCTCCAAGGTCGGTGATGCGATAGACCCGCCGGGACTCGTCCAGATCCAGACCGTCAGTTATGACCGATTCCTTCAGACCGATGTGAATCCGCAAAAGCGCAAAGACCAGGGTCTTGAATCGCTTCTGCGCGAGATATTTCCCATCGTCAGTTACGACGGTAAGGCCAGTCTCGATTACGTCAACTACGAATTGGGCGAACCGAGATATACGTCCGAAGAGTGCCGAGAGTTGCGTCTGACCTATGGCCGGCCTTTCCGCATTCGCTGCCGACTTAAGCACAAGGACACCAAAGGCGTCCTTGAAGAATCGATCTACAGGGGCGACATGCCCATTATGATCGGTGGCGGCGAGTTCATCATCAACGGCGCGGAGCGTGTTATCGTTTCGCAGCTGCACCGCTCGCCGGGCGTGGATTTCACCGTCGATTTCGCCGA
>JAUVIQ010000027.1 GCA_030592655.1 Planctomycetales bacterium
CGACGGTATTCGTAGGTCCCGCGACGGAAGATCGGAACGGCGATGGTGCGTACATCAGTCCGGTACTGACTGGTAGTCGTGTAACCCTTGTTCGGGTCCGGGTTGCTGCAGCCGATGCCGACGGCGGCGACCGTTACCATAAGAACAGTCGTTCCAAACGATGTTCTGTTCATGATTTATTTTCCTTCTTGTCTTTTATATCAGACGGCTCGGTTGTCGGTTCAGGTTTTTTTCCTGTTTTATCGGACGATTTAGTCGGCGGGTTGATTTTATCCAGTTTGGCCTGTGCCCGTTTGGACCAGTCGGTGTCCGAGTATTCCCTGACGACGATACCGAAATAATACGCCGCCGCCCTGGGCTTATCCGTTCGGATGTAGAACCGTCCTGTTTCGTACTGTTTTTCCGCCCGTGACGAGTGTATTTCCTTGAGTATATTCTCTACCTGCGCTTTGCGCGCTTTGGAAGGGTATTTTTTGGCGAAGGCTTTGTATCGTTGCTGGGCCTCTATGAGCGGGGTCTCTTCCCACATCGGACCTCGATACGACCGCAGCGACGCTTCAGCCAGTGCCAGTTCCGCATGCGGCGCTCGCGACGATTTTGGCAGCAGTTTCAGGAACTGCTCGTAGGCCTCGATTGCCAGGGTCCAGTCGCCTTTATTGAAATGATACTCGCCTATCGTCAGCAAAGCCGATTCCGCATGCGGCGAGGACGGCGCATGGCCGGCGACGCCTTGCAGGATGTCGATTCCCTCTTGCCTGGCTGGGAGATGAAAGATTCTCAGCGCGATGCGTTTTTTACCTGCGAGGAACGCTTCGGCGATTTGCATCTCCTTTTCCAATGCCTGCTCGAAGTGTTCTCCGCTGGGAAATTGGATCAGTTGTTGTTCGTACCATTCATACGCCTGCCAGTATCGTTTGCGGCGCAGTTCCGCTTCGCCTGCCAGTCCGAGCACCTCTTCTCGCAGCGGGCTGGTTGGGTAGCGTTTCAGGAACTTTTTTGCGGCTTTGACTGCGGATCTGTATTTTCCGCGGTCGATTTTCTGTTGTATCAGCGCAGCCTCGCCTGCGGGCGTACCCTTGGCCGGGGCGGCCCGGCGAACCCACTTGCCGTCCTTGCGGACAAGTTTGACTTCACCGACCGTCGTCGCTGCGGCCATTGCGATCAATAAGGCGATTGTCAGTAGTTTCTTCATATCGCATGTTCCAGTATAAGTTCCGACTTCACCTTCTCGTTTAGCCGTTGCCCGCCCAGGCGGATCTTCGACCAGCACGGCGACGAGCAAAACCGAATACAGCCTCCGGAATTATACACCCATTTCGTCTATTCGCAACTATTGTTGCTTTAGCGTTTTCTTATCGGCGGGGCGTTGGGGTTTCTTTTGCGATTGCGCCGCGGGCGGTTTTGAGGCGTCGGCCTAGTTGGTATTGGATGTGATATGCCAGAAGGATGTTTGCGGCGTCGGCCTGTTTGTCGGGTAGCGTGGGTTTTTTACCCGCTTCGGCGGCTGCCAAGGCGGCCAGGCCTGAAAGGGCGGCGCTGCTGACGTGATATTTCTCCGTAACCCCCGGCTCGCAATTCCTGCACAGCAACCCGCCGAGCGAACTGGAAAAATAGACTTCCCGCATCCCGATTTTCCCGCCACAGGATACACACTCGCCCAACTCGCCCAGCAGCCCGACGTGCCTTATCAGACGCCATTGAAAATACGCCAATATCCGCTGCGGCGAAGAATTCGCCTGCCCGACCCGATCCAGCGCGCTGTGCAGCAGGTCGAAAACTTCCGGATGCGGATCGCCCTCGCCAAGCAGCGCACCGCAAACTTCCAGCATATACAGAGCCGCATTAAGTCGCTCCAGCCGGCTTCGCAGCGTCGTTCGGCTGATCGCCTCGGCGAACTCTATCAGCACCCCCAGCGATTCGCCTTTGGGCACGGTGAAGACGCACCTTCCCTCCGCCAGTAAGTCTATCGCGCCACCCGACTTGCTCTTGGGGCGTTTGGAACCCTTCGCCAGCAGCCTGACCACGCCGTTGTCGCGAGTCAGAAGCGTCAGCACCTGCGAGGTCTCGCTGTAATCGGTCGCGCGAATACAAATTGCCGTGTCGGTTGTGGACATTGTCCTGCTAATGATACACGTCTTGCGCGAATTCGACAAAGATTAGCAGGGATGCAGGAGATGCAGGGGATAAAGGATATAATAAAAGGGAAAAATAAATTATTATATCCCCTGTATCCCCTGCATCCCTGCTAATGCTTTTTGACGACGGTTGGCGTTTTCTATCGACACGGAACCAATCAAGCAGCATACTCTATCATTATGACGGGTTGGTTGTTGAATATTTTGTATGGTTTGGCGATTGTGGCGTTCTGTCCGGTGTGGCTGATGCGGATGTTCCGACACGGAAAATATCGTCGGGATTTTTCGGAGCGTTTTGGTTTCTCGCCTCGACTCTACGGCCTCCAGCCGACGATATGGATTCACGGCGTCAGCGTCGGCGAGGTCAATGCCGCAAAGGCGCTGGTGGCGGAAATTCATTCGCAACTGCCGGACTATCGCGTGGTGATAACTTCGACCACCGACACGGGTCTGGCTGCGGCTGGGCGACTCTTCGCGCCGGCACATAAGGTTTTTCGCTGGCCTATGGATTTTACGTTCGCCGTCGCCGCCGCCGTCAGGCGCATCAGGCCCGCAATGGTGATACTTATCGAAGGCGACGTCTGGCCGAATTTTGTGCGGACGTGCAGGCGGCGGGATATTCCGGTAATCGTCGTCAACGCGAGGCTAGGCCCGCGAAAGGGTTTTCCACGCTACCGACTCATACGTCCATTGGCGGGCAGATTATTCAATTCGCTCACAGCCATCGGCGTTCAGCACGAGACTTACGCCGAGATGTTCCGCTCTCTGGGCGTGCGGGATGAAAAACTCACCGTTACCGGAATGATGAAATACGACACTGCTGTGATTGACCAGCGCGTCGCCGGGCAGGACGAACTCGCTGCTGCGATGGGAATCTCACCCGATGATAAAATTCTCGTAGCCGGCGGGACCGGTCACGGTGAAGAGCAGATAATCCTCGACGCCTTCGCGGAGGTTCGACGGGAGCATCCCGGCGTTCGTCTGGTAATCGTCCCGCGAAAACCCGAACGCTTCGACGAAGTCGCCCGCACAATTTCCGCGTGCGGTTTCGCGCTGATTCGACGTTCCGAAATCCCGGATGGTTCGACCAGGCTCACCACAGGCGGCGCCGGCGAGAAAATATCACCTGAAGCGGTTATCCTTGGCGACACGATGGGCGAGTTGCGGAAATTTTACGCCCTGGCGTATGCGGTTTTTGTCGGCAGGTCGCTGGTTCCTGACGGAGGGTCGGACATGATAGAGGCTGCCGCTCTGTCCAAGCCTGTCGCGTGTGGGCCTCATACGTTCAATTTCCCACAGGCCGAATCCATGGTCGCCGCCGGCTGTGGGCGGCGGGTCGTCGATGCCGGTGAGTTGGCCGGTGTGTGGAATGAGTGGCTGGAGAAGCCCGACGCTGCTGCCGGTCTGGGTCGGGACGCCCAACAGTTTATCCGGGCGCAAACGGGCGCGACGAAGCGAAACGTCGAATTAATCTGCCGTATCCTGGGGCGCGTCCCCGCCCTCGCGCCCGGCGGGATAGCAACGGATGCAATATTGGAAAAGGCATAAAAGGTGTTCACATGCCCGATACAGAGTTGAGACAAACCGTTCTAAGGAATGCCCGGCGGATTGTCGTGAAGGTCGGAACGGCTGCGTTGACCGGCGAAGCAGGCCGACTTGACGAACAGTTCATCTCGGACCTTTGCCGCCAGGTTTCCGGAATCGCAGGTAGTGGAGTCGAGGTCGCCCTTGTCAGCAGCGGCGCTATCGGCGCGGGAATGGCTGAATTGGGTCTCGCCGACAGGCCCGGAACGCTTCCGATGCTCCAGGCCGCCGCTGCCGTCGGGCAGGGACAACTGATGCGGACATTCCACGACGTCTTCGGAACCCTGGGCCTGAAGGTCGCGCAGATTCTCGTTACTCGCGGCGACTTCGAGGACCGCACACGATACCTCAACATCCGCAACACAATCGCCGCACTGCACGAAATGAACGTCATCCCCATCGTCAACGAAAACGACACGGTCGCGGTCGATGAACTCGAAGGTCGATTCGGCGACAACGACATCGTCGCGGCCATGATAACGAACATGCTCCGCGCCGATGCGCTGGTGATGCTGACGGTTGTCGATGGCGTAATGGCCGGCGGAAAGGTGCTGGACGTCGTCGCCGGCGCGGACGCATCCGAAATGGTCGATGATTCGCTAAGCCGGGGCGGTTCCGGCGGGATGGGCACGAAACTCCAAGCCGCTTACATAGTTGCATCCGCCGGCGAGGTAGCAGTTATCGCAAACGCGCGAACGGACGACATTCTGACGCGACTGCTTGCCGGTGAAAAACTCGGCACTCTCTGCCTGCCCGCTGCCGACAAGATGTCATCCCGCCGCCGGTGGATAGGACAAGCCGCCCGTACAGCCGGGAAAATCACCGTCGATGACGGAGCCGCAAAGGCCCTGCGCGAAGGCGGAAAAAGCCTCCTTCCGAGCGGAATAACCGCTGTGGAGGGTAATTTTCAAATGGGCGACACCGTCGCTATCGTCGATAGCGCAGGCAATCAGATCGCCCGAGGCCTGACGAACTACTCTGCCGGGCAGATCGACACCATAAAAGGCCTGAAAACCTCCCAAATCCCCGCCGCCCTGGGCGAAAAACCCTACAATGTGGTCGTCCACCGGAATAACCTGGTCCTGGGCTGAAAAATCAGCCACCGCTTTTTTATAAAAAATGCCATTTTTCACTTGACAGATATGGAAACTGTGGTATATTAGCCATCGAGTCTAATGGATGGGTCTTTCGGAAAGCACTTTTGCGAGAGATCCGCGAATGCCGGGAGCCTGGCAAGGGATAGTTGTTTTGTCGAAGCGAGGATAAGCAGTTGATCAATGATGCATGTCTAATTTTATTTTTATTTTAATCGCATCCTGCGGAGGATGTCCGGGCATCGTGTGTCCGGGCGAGGTTGTCCGTTAGCCGCAGGGAAACAAGGAGCCTAAGAAGGACAAGATTGAGGAGAGGTGAAGATGAGAAAGACACTAGCAGTTGTATGTATGTTGGGCCTGTTGGCCTGGGCCGGGTCGGCGCAGGCGGCGGATAACACCTGGACCAATGGTGCCGACGGCAACTGGGCCACCGGTACTTGGAGCGACGGCACCCCGACCGCCGATGACAATTGTTTTGCCGACGGGACCACGGCCTACACCATCACGGTCAACACGGCCGGAGCCGTCTGCCGCAATATTGACATCGGATATGCCGGCACCGAGGCGAACCCCTGTACACTGTCATTGCAGGCCAACGGCGACCTCAGCGTTACGATCTGCGTAGAGGCGCAGAACGGTGGCTATGGCCTCTTCGAGCAGACAGGCGGTACGAGCCATATTTCTGGTTTAAGGATCGGACGATACGGCCAGGTTGGTAAAGTTGAGATCTCCGGCGGCACGATGCTGCCTTACTACCGCGAACATTGGACAGCCCCTGACCCGCCCGACCAGCCGGTTTATCTTGGTATTGGCGACGCCGGTACCAGGGTCGGCTACCAGTCCAACAGGCAAGGCGCCTTTGAGGTCATAGGGGCGGGCTCGTCCATCAAAGTCCTCGGCGGCGAATCGTCGAGCAGGGTCGGCTACGAGCAGAGCGGTTACGGTACGCTGATTGCCAACCTTGTCGCCGGCAACATCACCACGATCGTGGTCGATACCAGCGTTTCCGCTAGTCTAATCAATGCAGCCGGCGATGACGCCCACTTTGACTATACCGACAGCGCTTACCCCGTCATCGACATCACGGGTACAGCCCCGACGGTGGGCACGTCCCTGACGCTGCTGACGGCAGACTACATCGACGACGAAGGTGTTGTCCTGGACGCCACCGACCTGGATGGCGGCGCGGATTGGGGTGCCAACTACTGGACGCTGACTGTTACCGCCGGTACGGCGACCGCGCTGGGCGCAGCCAACAACACCGACAACGGTTCCGTGGTTGTTACCTACGTTCCCGAGCCGGCGACACTGTCGCTTTTGGCACTCGGCGGGATTGCACTTATCCGTCGCAGGCGTCGGTAGTTGAGAAGTTGAAAAATCGTCAATCGGTTGATTCGTCAGCCGGTTGTTCGAGAAAAGGGACGTTCTTTCCGCTCCGAAAGGAGATGGGAAGAGCGTCCCTTTATTATTGCGGATTGCGGATTGCGGGGGGCTTATTCGCACGTTTAAGCGCTTAAACGCGAACGTAAAAATCGGGGAGATGAAAAAAAAATAAAAAATTAATTTCGTTGGCCCCCAAGGACTTATGACGACGCAAAACTTTTTGCGTTCGCGTTTGCGCGCGCAAACGTGAACGCGCTTGTTAATATAGAGGGCGTCTTGGTACGCCCGAATGGTTCTTTGACAAGTGAAGACAGACCGGAATACCGGATTACCGGAATACCGTGAAAAACAAAAAACGACCGGATTACCGAAAACAGGCGGCTGTTCGCCGTCCCAAGGGGGGACCTGGGACTTGGGTTCAGGGACTTGGGAAAAACGGAAAAACCGACTACGCCCACGGACTGCGATCCGTGGGTCTGTTATGACGAAAAAACATCCCGAAAAAGCATGGCGAAACGGTCCGTCGTGAGCAAGGCCGAACGGCAAGCCGCACAGGTTAGGCAAAATAGGTAAAGTTGGATTTTTTAAAATGGACGAAAAAACGACCCTGAAAATCGCAACTGCTTGCTCGGAAAGGACTTACGCATTTTGCAATTGGCCCGAATCGTTCCCAATTGGCCCCAATTGGCCCCAATCGTTCCCAATCGTTCCCAATCGTTCCGAATTGGCCCGTTTCGTTCCGTTTCGTTCCGTTTCGGCCCCCCCCCAAGGGGCAGGCGTTTTCGTTCCCTGTCTTTCCCCAAAGGGGTCCTTCGGACCGAAATTTTTCCTTCCGCCAAATCGCTACTCGCTGTGCATCGTCTCGACGCCGAGTTTGTCCCCGGACAAAGTCAGCCCGATCCATCCGTCGCGGAAAGTGGCGTAGCGTTTTCGTTCGCCGATGGCTTCGAGCAGTTCGGCAGGGGCCAGGCGATAGGAACTTGACTGGACGATAATTTCCGGATTGACGGCTTCGAGGAACGTCTTGAGCGTCGGTGTACCGCTGCCGTGGTGCGGAAGGATCAGTACGTCGGAGTGGATTTCCCCCGGCGGGAGTTTCGCAAGGTAAGTTTCGGCTGGTTCGCCGATGTCGCCGGGGATGATGACGCTTTTCCCACCACAAATAACCCGCAGCACAAGCGAGCAGTTATTTATGTCCAGGTTATCGGGTGGCACGGTCAAGTTGGAGCGACACGTAGTGTCCCTTTCGGGAAGCGGAAACTTGGCCGTGGCGAGCGTGTAACTGGCGTCATCACGGCCAAGCTCCACTTCGTTCCGCTTGACCGTGCCACCCAGCGGTGGTGGCCAGAGGATTTCGACGGTTGTTTTGCCGGACAGCGATACTTTCTGACCGGCTCGGAGGCGAATAATCTCTACGTCGCGTCTTTGGAATTCAGACAGTAGTTTGCGGACGTCCGGCGAGCCTTCTTCCCGCAGGCCGAAGTATTCGTTGAGATATACCCGCTTCGGAGGCCTGCGGTCCAGGAGTGAATCCAGTGCGTTGTAATGGTCGATGTTGGCGTGCGAGATGAAAACCGCCTCCGGGCTTGGAAGTCGTTTGGCGCGGAGGAACGGGCGAAGAATCTGATTATAGGCGTCTATCGGGGCGAGCGTTCCGGCATCGAAAAGGTACGTCTTCCCGTCGGGCGCGTGCAGAAGCGTCATTGACCCGTGCGCAACGTCGAGGATGTGCAGCTGCCCGTTCACCGGTGGCTTGGCGGGCAATTGGGTAACGACGATACTCACCGTAAGTCCCAACGTTGCGACGACCGCGGATGAGAAGATTAAACGAGACTTCTTCGCCAGAATCCACAATCCAGCCACCAGGTAAAACAGCACGATACACCACGCCGGCACTGTGAACAGGTCGATGCTCAGCCCCGGCAGATGTCTGGTAAGCATGACGAGTTGTCTCATCACCCCGGCTGCATCGGCTGCAAGAGAGCCTATAAGCGCAGCCAGGTTCGGCATCAGGAATGCCAGCGTCATCGAAACGTAGGCCGGTATCAGCACCGCCACCAGCATCGGCAGAAGGAGTATCGACAGGAACGGCGCGTACGGGCAAAACCGCCCGAAATGATACGCCACCAGCGGAGCGGCTGATATGTAGGCTGACAACGACATGCTCACCAGGACGATGAACCAGTCCGCCCCGCGAAAGTAAAACCATCCGCGGGCACGATGCTCGTAGTTGAAGACCATCAGATCACGCTCCCGCAGCCACTTACCGAAGAGCAACTGTCTTATCGGCTCATGCAGGACAAGGATGCCTGCAACGATTCCGAAACTCAGTTGGAATCCTGCGCGGAAGATTTGCAGCGGGTCGATGACCAGCAGGATGATTGCGGCAGCGGCCAGGGCGTTTCGGGTCGAGACGCTTCGGTTTGAGATTACCGCGATACAGATGGCAGACGCCATTATCGCCGAGCGAAGCAGCGGCGCTCTCGGCTCGGCGAGCAGGACATAACCGGCCAGGATTATCAGCACAACCCACGCGCTTCGGCGGGGCGAGAACGTCAGCACTCGACAGACCCAATAGATGAAGCCGAGGAAAATTCCGAGGTGCAAGCCCGAAATGCTCAGGAAGTGCGCGATACCGGCTTCGACCATTACCTGGTTCAGTTCGCGCAGGGCCGGTGATCGTTCGCCGAGTACCAGCGCTTCCAGGAGGACGGTGTCATCTTGCCGACCGCATCCGTTGATGTGTTGGCGGGCGGTAGAGCGCATCCGTCGCCACAGACCCGAAAGCGGATTTTCGTCGGCATCTTTGAGCGTGGTAACGCCGTCGGCACACGGGACGGAGAAACTCACCAGGATGCCTTTGTACCTGTCCGCCTCCCGCCAGTCGTGCTGTCCCGGATTGCCCGGCGGGCGAGGCCTTCGCAGCGAACCGACGAGTTCGACCTGTTGACCGGCTGATAAATCCCATGCCGGTTCGTTGATCTTTACGCGGACGGTTCCGGTCGTTGGCAGCCATTCGCCGTCGGTGCTGCCGATGGCGTCGGATTCGAGCAGGAAGGACGTTCTGTCCGGCTGCCAGTAGGGCGTTTGCGCCTTTCGCATCCTCGGAGCCGAGACGACCCGCCCGCGAATTGTGGCCAGGACCGAGCCTTTACTGGAGAAAGTAACGATATGATTATCGGGAATTCGCCGGTACGACGTGGTTGCCCATGTAGCCGAGGCGAAAATAATGGTCGTTGCGATTGCAGCGATTGTGAGTATGCGGAGATGTTCCCGGCCGAGCGTAATGGCGGCTGTCAGAAATGCTGCGATTGCCACTGTAGCCCAGATACCAATCGGCAGCGATGCGTATCGTCCCAGGACGATTCCCGCCACCATCGCCATCGCCGCCGGGACAAGCGGAGCGCGAGGCGCAAAACGGCGAATTGTCCCCTCAACATCGGTTGCCGGCGTCAAGGCGATTTCCTTTTCTTCTTTTCAATCCGCAATCCGCAATCTACAGTCCGCAATGGTTACATTTCTCTGCCGATTGCCTTTGCGATTCGTTTTAGCATATTCATCATTTCGCCGAATGCTGTCGGCGTAAGTGATTGCGCCCCGTCCGACAGTGCGTGTTCGGGGTCGTGATGGACCTCCAGCAGCAGTCCGTCGGTACCGGCCGCTACGGCTGCCTGGCACATCGGCTGGACCATGTATGCGTGGCCCGTTCCGTGGGACGGGTCGATGAGAACCGGAAGGTGCGTCCGCTGTCGCAGCGCCGGAAGGACCGACAGAGCCAGGGTATTGCGGACGTAGGTCTCGAAGGTGCGGATACCGCGCTCGCAGAGGAAGACCCGGTCGTTACCGGCGTTGATGATGTACTCGGCTGCGAGGAGCCATTCGTCCAGATGTGCGCTTGGTCCGCGTTTTAGCATAACGGGTTTTCCGCATTTACCGGCTGCTTCCAGGAGCGGATAATGCTGCATGTTCCTCGCGCCGATCTGCACAACGTCGGATGCCTGGGCGACCGCGTCGAGACTTTCGATGCCGATGGCTTCGGTAACGATCGCCAGACCTGTGGCGTCGCGCGCCTCTTCGAGAATCTTGAGTCCTTCTTCCCTCATTCCCTGGAAACTGTAGGGAGAAGTTCGCGGCTTGTATGCCCCGCCCCGCAGTCCGATAGCGCCTGCCGCTGCGATGGCGTCGGCGGTGCGGAGTAACTGGTCCCGACCTTCGACGGCGCAAGGCCCGGCGATAATGCCGATTTTGTTGCCGCCGATGGGAAAGGCCTTTGGGCCTATGGGTATCTCCGTGCGGGTCTGCTTGACCTCGGTCGAAGCCATTTTGTACGGTGCGAGGATCGGGACGATCTGCTCGACCATCGGGGCGTTCTCTATCGCGCCCTTATCGACTGCCCGCTTGTCGCCGATGCAGGCGATGACCGTCCGGTCGGTACCGTAGATGGGGTGATCCTTAAGCCCGTAGTCATGCACCAGGTCGATTACGTGCTTGATCTGCTCGTCCGTCGCGCCGGGTTTCATTACGATTATCATGGTTTTTCCTCGCGTCAGTCAGTCTCTGCGTTTGTCAATTTTTACTGTCGCGCCGGCCAGTTCCAATTGTCTTTGGGCGCTTTGGGCTTCTATCTTTGTCATGCCCGTCAGTACGGTTGAAGGTGTGGATTCGACGATGTCCCGGGCCTCGGCCAGACCGAGTTTTGTAAGCGAACGGACGGCCTTGATAACGTCTTCTTCATGTGGGCCGACATCCTCAAGGATTACGTCGAAGGAACCTTCGGTAATTTTGCTGTACATCCGGCCTCGCTGGTCAAGTTTCTCCTGGATCTGCTTGACCTGTTCTTCGGTGTGTTGTCTTGCCTTACCGGCCTTTTCAGCCGATTCGCCGCCCATGTAGGATATAATCACCACGACAACCAGCAGCCCCAGCAATCCGCCACCGGCCAGCATTATCCGAGCAAAACCTCGATTTTTGTGATACATGGCGCGTCTCCTTCGATTTTTTCCATTTCCTTCGTATATGGTATTAGATCGTTCGGTTATCTCTTTGCTGGCGCGGATGTAGGCGAGTGGGTTTTGAAATAATCTTTTTTCAAGTGTTCAATCGTTGTTTCAAGAGCGAGGATTCTCATTTCGGCTCTGCTGAGTTTCTCTTCATGTCGAATCTTGACGTGAGCACTCCACGCGAAACAGACGCCAATTCCGAGCAAAAGCCCCGTAAAAAATCTTAGGGCCTCACGTGTTCGGTTTCCTTCAGCCATTTTTTCAGCTCCTGTGTGCTTCGATTTTTTCCATTCCACCCATATATACCCGCAATGCCTCCGGGACTGTTATTGATCCGTCGGCGTTCTGATACAGTTCCAGTAGCGGAATCAGGATTCGTGGTGTGGCGATTACCGTATTATTGAGCGTGTGGCAGAACTTCACCTTCCCGCCGGCGTCGCGGTAACGGATATTTAACCGCCGGGCCTGGAATTCGTAAAATCGGCTGGCGGAATGAGTCTCGCCGTAGGATTCCCGCGACGGCATCCACGTCTCGATGTCGAATTTCTGCACCTGTCCCTGTCCCAGGTCGCCGGTGCAGACGTTCACCACGCGATAGGGCAGGCCCAACGCTTTCATCACCTCCTCGGAATTGGCGAGGATTTCCTGATGGTAGGCGACGGATTGGTCCTTGTCGTTCGGAGCAAGGATGAACTGTTCAACCTTGTCGAAGGAGTGAATGCGGTACAGGCCGTAGGTGTCTTTACCGGCTGCTCCCGCCTCCCGACGGTAACAGGCCGTCATTGCGACGTATTTTTTCGGCAGTTCCTCGGCTTTGAGTATTTCCTCTGCGTGATAGGCTGTCAGTGGGACTTCTGCCGTTCCTGCCAGGCTCATCCCGTCGCGTTCGCACAGATATGCCTGGTCCCGCCCGACGGGGAACCATCCCGTCCCGGTCATAACCTCGTCGCGCACCAGCACCGGAACGGTCAGCGGCGTATATCCCTTGGCAAGCATCATGTCCATCGCCAATCGCAGCGTCGCCTGGTACAGCATAGCCCCTGCACCCTTCATGACGTAATTCCGCGAGCCGGAAAGTTTCACACCGCGCTCGATGTCGATAATATCCAAGACTTTGCCAAGTTCGACGTGATCTTTGGGTTCGAAGTCGAATTTGCGAATTTTTCCGACTTTGCGGATTTCTACGTTTTCGGTGTCATCTTTTCCGACGGGCACGTCTTCGTCAGCCGGCTGGGCCACCAAAAGCATCAAGCGGTCGAATTCAGGCTTGAGTTTGTCCGCCTGGTCGGACAATTCCTTCGCCTTGGCCTTGAGACGGGACATTTGCTCAATGGCCTCCTGTTTTTCCGGACCTTTGAGTTGGGCGATCTGCTTACCGGCCTGATTCTGTTCGGTGCGAATCTGCTGTAACTCCTGCTGTGTGGCGAGGATGTGTCGGTCCGCTTCCAGCAGGGCATTGATATCGACCTGGAAGTTCTTGACCTTGGCAGCCTGGATGAACAGGTCCGGATTTTCGCGGAGCAGTTTGATGTCGATCATTTGTCAGGCCTTGTTTTATCGAGTGAATCGAACGGCAACATTATCGTCGAAAGAGTCGATTCGTCAACACCAAAGATGCGGATGGGCGTCCCTAGCGGGACCTGCTGATTTTTATACCGCTTTTTCTTTGACAGTGATATTGCTTCGCCTATAATCACAGGACTAAATTGATATGCCGGTTGCCGCCGGCAGCGGGAGCGTATGGCGATGGCGGAAGTAGTATTCAAAGATACGACGAAGATCTACGAAGGTGGTGTCGTGGGCGCCAAGTCGATAAATCTGACGGTTCGGGACTGTGAATTTATCGTCCTTGTAGGTCCCAGCGGTTGCGGTAAAAGCACGACGCTTCGGATGGTCGCCGGTTTGGAAGATATTACTTACGGTACTATTCACATAGGCGAGCGTCTGATTAACAACGTCCAGCCTAAGGACCGCGACATAGCGATGGTCTTTCAGAGTTATGCGTTGTATCCGCACATGACGGTATATAAGAACATGGCTTTCGGGTTGAAGTTGCGGAAGTATCCGAAGGCGGAGATAAAGCAGCGAGTGGCCGATGCCGCGAAGATGCTGGGGATTTCGGGACTGCTTGACCGCAAGCCCAAAGCTCTTTCGGGCGGTCAGAGGCAGCGTGTGGCGTTGGGGCGGGCGATAGTGCGGGAACCGAAGGCGTTCCTGTTCGATGAGCCGTTGAGCAACCTCGACGCCAAACTTCGCGTCGAGACCCGCGCAGAACTCAAGGCTTTGCATCGCCGCCTGCACACCACGACCATTTACGTTACGCACGACCAGGAAGAGGCAATGACGCTGGGCGACAGGATTGTGGTTATGTTTGAGGGCGTTATCCAGCAGTGTGCCGCACCGCTGGAAGTGTACGACAGACCTGTCAATCGGTTCGTGGCGGGTTTCGTCGGGACGCCTCCGATGAACTTTATGGAAGGGAAACTCATCGGCTCCAACGGGAACGTCTGGTGGGAAGGCGCCAGGGCGAAACTTAGACTCCCGGAATCCCATGGCCAGGCCCTGACCAGTCATGTTGGTAGAGAGGTTGTGCTTGGCGTCAGGCCTGAGCATATGTCCTCACGCAACGAAGGTCGTTTCGCCGATGGCGATAATATTCTTTCCGTCGAGGTCAGCGTTGTGGAAATTCTGGGTGATACAAAAGACGTTCACATGAAGGTAGGCGATAACCTCCTTGTGGCGCGTGTGAACGCCCACGAGGAAATCTCCGAAGAGAGCCATATGCAGATGTACCTGGATACGGACAAACTCCATGTTTTTGAACCGGGAGAGACTGGTGTGAACTTGTGTGTAAGTAAAGAGGTTGCTGGTGTTTCAGCGTAGGGCGGACAGGTTTGTTCGGCTTGCGCCGGTAGAAAGTCCCAACCCACTTGGGATGATTGCCGATATATCGTCGGCGAATCGGTCGGGAGGTGTTATGAACGACTGACTCGTCGAGACATGTCGGGAAGCGGAATCGGTTTTTAAAGTGGGCGCAGCGATGCCCGCTTTTTTTTGCCTGTCGAAGGCTTCGTACATGCCGGAGACAAGATAGATCGGGAAAAGGGAAAGATTATGAATCAGGAATTGCTGCGACTGGTCGAAGGTATCGCCAGGGACAGAAATATCGACCCCGAGACAGTGTTCGAGGACCTGGAAGCTGCCATGATTTCCGCTATTCGCAAGGCGAACGCCCAGGCCTCCGACATCGAAGTGCGCATAGATCGTCAGAACGGCGCTATTACCGCCGGCGTTGACGGGACGGCGCTGTCGATGGGTGAACTGGGACGCATCGCCGCACAAACCGCGAAACAGGTGATGATCCAGAAAATGCGCGAAGCCGAAAGAGGAAGCATCTACGAAGAGTATCTCGAACTCAGGGGTCAGATTATCACCGGACGGGTAGTACGTCGTGAAGGCGGGTCGTTGATTGTCGAATCGGGTCGCGCCGAAGCCATTCTTCCCCGAAGCGAACAAATTCCCGGTGAGACGCACTCCCTGGAAGACCGCGTCCGCGCGATGATCCTCGAAGTCCGCGAGCATCCCGGACAGGTCAGAATCGTCCTGTCGCGGACACATCCCGACTTCGTTCGCAGACTCTTCGAACTGGAAGTTCCGGAAGTCGCCGAACAGATTATCGAAATCCGAGCACTGGCGAGAGAAGCGGGATACCGCACAAAAGTCGCCGTCAGCAGCCTCGATTCGAGAGTCGATGCCGTCGGCGCTTGCGTAGGTATCAGGGGAAGCCGAATCAGGAGCATCGTCGATGAACTGGGCGGAGAAAAAATCGACATCGTACGATGGGACGATTCCTCCAAAGTCCTTATCGCAAACGCGCTCAAACCGGCAGAAGTCTATGACATCAGCCTGTGCTTCGAGATGGGACGAGCAATCGTCGTGGTAACCGAAGACCAACTGTCCCTTGCCATCGGAAAACGAGGACAGAACGTCCGACTTGCCGCAAGGCTTACGCAATGGGACATCGACATACTCACGCCGACGGAATTCAACAGCGGTATGGACGCTATGGAAAAGACCCTGCTTGATATCGACCGGGTCGATAGCCAGGTCGTCAGTCAGATCGTCGCGCTGGGAATGGTCAACGTCCTGGACTTCGAAGAAGTCGGACCGGAACCGCTTGTCAAAGAACTTGCGTTGGAACAACCCCTCGCCGAACAGATCGTCCGTCGGTGCGGTGAACGGGCGAAAGAAATAGCCGAGGAACAATTGGCGAAGAAAGCAGCGGAAAAAGCGGCAGCGGCGGAAAAAGAAGAGCAACAGAGCGACGAGTCGGGCAAAGCCGATGAAGCGACTGAACCGTCCCAGCCCGTTCCCGAAACGACAGATAACGACGCTGCCGACGACGAGACGGCGCCGGTAAAGCAGGAACAGGCGCCGGTAGAGGAAGTTTCCTCTGAAGTGGAAACCGCATCGGACGATAAAATAATCAGTGATACTGAAGTACAACCTGAAGATGGTAGCCGGTAGTCGGTAGCCGGTGGTCTGGAAAAGAAGAAAAGAACGGGCGTCGGTGTTTTTCTTTGGATGTTTTTTGCCGATTACTGACTACCGGATACTGACTACTAATACTGCGGGAGCACAATTTTTGGCTAAGCGCATATTCGAACTTGCCAGGGAGATGGGCGTTACTTCCAAGACCGTCCTTGAAAAATGCCGCGCCGAGGGTCTGGAAGTCAAGAACCACATGACTGCGTTGTCGGCGGGTCTTGAGGCGACCATCAGCGAATGGTTCAGCGAGGCCGACGCCGGCGGAACGGCGGTGGAAACCGCCGAGCACGTCGATCTTGACAAGGCCCATAAAAGGGCGGCTGCACAACGTCGGCGCCGGAAGAAAAAAGCGGCTGAAGCCGAAGCCGCCGAGCAAAAAACCGCAGACGAAGCGGATGCTGAAACGCCCGTAGTTACAGCCGAAGCCGAAGCCGAACCCGAAGCGCCGGAGGCGGTTGAAGAGGCTCAACAGGCGGTCGCTGAAGTCGAAACCCCCGAAGCGCCTCCGGAAGTCGAAGAAACGGTCGAAAAACCCCAGGAACCGGAATTACCGGAAGTCGTCCCCAACGAACCGGTCAGGCCCGAAGTCATTGAACCGGCAGGTCCGCAGGTTGTTCCGGCACCGGCCAAACTTCAGGGACCCAGGGTCGTGCGTTTTGACGGTGTTGAAACGTCTCCTCCGCCCCGTCCTGCGAGGCGGCGTCCGAGGACTACCAGACCTGTTACGGACCTTGCAGCGGAGGCGGCGGCAGCGGCGGCGGCTTCGCCAGGGGCCAAAGGAAAAAAACGAGGTCGAACCGGAGCGGCAGCGGGTGGTGAGAAAGCCAAGCGTTCCCAGCGTCGAAGCCCGCGCCGTAAAAGCGGAGGCGAATCAGGCGAAGGTCTGCGAGAGTGGCGGGACAGAGACCTTATGGAAAGGTCCGCTCGATTGGCAGCCGCTGCCGGAGGTACGCTCCGTCGCCATCGCGCATCTGTTGGACCGGGACAAACCGAACCAAGACCCGCCGGTCAGGTCGGCGAAGTCGAAATATCCGAACCGATTACCGTCAAAAGCCTCTCATCCGCTACCGGAATCAGGATTAACAACATTATTCGCAAACTGCTCGGCGAGGGTATCGTAGCGACGATCAATCAAACCCTGGACCGCGAAACGGCGCAGTTGGTAGCGTCCGACAGCGGTATCGAACTGAAGATAAAAATCGCCAAAACGGCGGAAGATTTACTGGAAGAGGAATTCGCCCAGCGCAAAGAAGGTCAGACCGAACCGCGATCACCGGTAGTTACGTTCCTTGGGCACGTCGATCACGGGAAAACATCGCTCCTGGACCACATCCGAAACGCTGCGGTGGCCGAAAAAGAAGACGGCGGAATCACACAGGGTTTCGGATCGTACCGTTATGACGTAAAGGGCAAAAGCGTCGTCTTTCTGGACACGCCGGGGCACGAAGCATTTACGGCAATGCGCGCTCGCGGCGCTGATATGACCGACATCGTCGTCCTTGTTGTCGCCGCTGACGACGGCGTGATGCCGCAGACCATAGAAGCGATCAATCACGCCAAAGCCGCCGACGTTCCGATAGTCGTGGCGCTCAATAAAATCGACCTTCCGAACGCAAACGTTCAGCGGGCGATGGGACAATTGGCCGAGCACGACCTCCAGACAAGAGAATGGGGCGGGCAAACCGAAGTGATACAGACCTCCGCCACCACAGGCGAAGGTATCGACAAACTTGTCGAGATACTTACGCTGGAGGCGGAACTGCTGGAACTGACCGCCGAACCAGACGCGCCTGCTTCAGGATGGGTTACTGAGGCCTCACGCGATTCGGCCAGGGGTGTTCTGGCGGGTCTGCTGGTCAAAAATGGAACGTTGAAGGTCGGCGACGTGGTCCTCTGCGGGGGCGCTGCCGGGCGAGTACGGAACATTTCGGACGACCGTGGTAAACCGATCAAACAGGCATGTCCGGCCACACCGGTAGAGATCATCGGACTGGACGAGGTCCCCGATGCCGGAGACCGATTCTATGTGGTTGACGATCTGACCCGCGCCAAGAGTGTGGCTGAAGAACGCCGACAGAGACAACGCGCCAAAAGTCTGGCCGCAGCGCCGCAGACAACATTGGAAAACCTCTTCGACCGTATCGAAGCCGGCGCTTCATCGGAAGTGAAAATCATCGTCAAAGCCGACGTGCAAGGTTCAATCGAGGCGTTGCTCGGAAGCCTTCGCAAGGTGGAGATCGAAGAAGTGAATGTTACGGTTCTTCACTCCGGTGTCGGCGGGATAACCGAAGGCGACGTGCTCCTGGCAGAGGCGTCTGATGCGATTGTCCTTGGATTCAGGGTAACCCCCGACAACAGGTCGCGGTCGCTGGCTGAACAGAAGGGCGTCGAGATACGCACTTATCGCGTGATTTACCAACTTATAGAGGATATCGAACAGGCAGTTCACGGAATGTTGACCCCCGAGACGGTCGAGGAGGTAACAGGGCAGGCCGAGGTGAGGGAAGTGTTCAAGATTTCCCGCGTCGGGACCGTTGCCGGATGCTACGTTACCGATGGGCTGGTTAACCGTAATGCGGCCATTCGCCTCATCAGAGACAGCGTCGTTGTCGTCGATGAGCGCAGGCTGGACAGTCTGCGCCGGGTCAAGGATGACGTCCGCGAGGTTCGAGCCGGACTGGAATGCGGTTTGAGAATCGCCGATTTCAACGACATAAAGGTCGGCGATGTAATCGAGGCCTACCAGACAGTGGAAGTGGCTCCGAGAATTTCAGCGGGTCGAGCATTGTCCGGTACCGAGTGATGCGCCATGGCGACAAAAGTGGCCCTGCTGCACCTGGAACTAATGATTCCCGACGCGATGAGCCTTAAGGACAAACGACGGGTCGTCAAAAGTTTCAAGGATCGAATCGCTCACGGACGGAACGTTTCGATAGCAGAGGTTGATCATGTCGGCAGCATCAGGCAAGCCGTACTGGCAGTGTCGATGGTCGGGTCGGACGGAAGGTACATCCGGGGCGCTATGGATAAAATAGTCGATGCCGCCAGAGCAAACCGCTCAATGGTGATGCTGGATTACGAGGTTGAGATTTTATAAAAAAAGCAAACAGAATAGCAGGATTACAGGGATTACAGGATTATGGGGATTTTGATCTTGTGAGAAGAAGAAAAAAACAAACGGAATAGCGGGATTACAGGGATTACAGGATTATAGGGATTTTCTCTTTTTTATTTTTGTCCTGTAATCCTAGAATCCCTGTAATCCTGCTATTCTGTTTGTTTCTTCTTCAGCAGGGTCTTATTCAGATGAATCGCAGAACGGAACGTATCGGAAAACTTCTCCAGCACG
>JAUVIQ010000269.1 GCA_030592655.1 Planctomycetales bacterium
ACGGTCGCCGGCAAGGACGTTGACGTGAAGGTTGTCGGCGCGCAATCGCTGGTAACGAAGGTTGCCGACGGGAAGACCCGCGTCGCCGCCGCTATCGCTTCGGGTGTAGGTGTCAACATCACCTGGCAGCGCGCCCTGCCCAAAGTCCAAGCCGCTCCGACAAAACTCTACGCCGAAACACGCACGCTGGTGGCAGTGGCTGAAGGTATCCTCATCTGCACCGAGTCGGTGGATTTCAACATTCTCCACACCGCAGTGAAGGAACTGAAACTGACCGTCCCGGAGGGCGTCAGCGTACTCGAAGTCGTAGGCAGAAACGTGTATGACTGGCGCGTGGACAAGGGGCAGCTGACGATCCTTCCTCGCGGCGAGGTCATCGGCCCTTACAACCTGCGGATTTCCTACGAGATGCAATCGGCCGGCGCGGTCGAGATTCCGGTCCTTCGCGCCGTCGGCGTCGAACGCGAGAAAGGCTTCGTGGGCGTAATCGCCCTGGCCAACGTGGAAATCAAGGCCGGTAAAGTTACCGGCGCAGCCGTTATCGACGTCAAGCGTCTCCCGTCGTCGATATCGGCGATGACGAATCAGCCGATCCTGCTCGGCTTCCGCTACGTCAGCGAGCAGTTCAGCATTCCGCTGACGGTCAAGAAGCACGGCGAGGTAAGCGTGCTGGTAACTATCGTCGATAGCGCGATGTACACGATAATGCAGTTGTCCGACGGGCGGCGAATGACCAGGGCGATCTACACCGTCCGAAACAATCGCAACCAGTTCCTGCGGGTGAAGATGCCGGCAGGGGCGGAGATATGGTCCGCGTCGGTCGGCGGAAAAACGGTCGGCCCGGCAGTGGACGACAAGAAAAACGTGCTGATCCCGCTGATCCGCAGCGCCGTCGGCGCGAGGGAACTGGCGAGTTTCCCGGTGGAACTTGTCTATGTGGAAACGCCGGAAAAAACCGCTCCGACCAAGGGTAAGATGCACGTGGAGTTGCCGAAACTGAACACTCCGGCGATGCACGTGATGGCGAATTACTACGCGCCGGCCGAGGGCAAGTACGGTCAGCCCGGCGGGCTTTTCGCCGCACCGAAAGGCGGTTTCACAGGTACGCTCCGTCAGGTCGATGAATTCACCAGCATGTCAGCCGACCGGGGCGGAAAGGTCGTCGTGCGAGATGCCGCAAAACGGGCACAAAGAATGCAGAGGCAGTTCAACGTGAAGATGGCCACCGAAGCACAGGCTGCAGGCGTTACGCCAATCCGCGTCCGCCTGCCAATCAACGGTAAAATCTTCAAACTCGAAAAAATCCTGGCGCTTCCCGGAGATAACCTGTACTTCGACGTCGTGTACAGCGAATGGAAGGCATCCGAGTAAATCCGATTCGCAAAGCGGTATTTGTGCGGTCCCGGGGTTGACGAAACAATTCCGGGACCGCTTTGCATACAGACTCACCGGCGCGGCACGCTTGCCCGAAACGCCACAGAGAGATATATTAATCAAATGACAATCGTAGTATCGTATTGATACACACGAAAGGACGTGGAGATGCGCTGGGTACTAACCGGATGTTTCCTTGCAGCGAGCCTGATTTCCGTCGTACAGGCCGATGCGCAACAGACCGACGAGTGGGACGCCCGCGCAGTCGAAAAAGCGGTCGAAAAGGCGAAGGCGTATATCTGGTCGCAGTGGTCCGACGGACATTGGCCTGAACTCGGCAAGCCGGGCCAGCGAAGCGGGGGCGCTCAGCAACGTAATTACGGCGGAGTAACGGCATTGTGTACATACGCACTTCTGGCCGCCGGAGAAAGTCCCCAGGGAAAACGCATGGAAAAGACACTCAAGTGGCTTGACGATCTCGATACGATCGCCACATACACGCGGGCGATGCGAGCCAATGTCTGGGGAATGCTCGGGCGGAACAGCACATATCGCCGTTCACTCGTAAAGGACGTCAAGTGGCTTGTTGAAGCCTCCGACTCACGCGGAGCCTACGATTACACATACCTCAGAAAAGACCGCGAAGGAAAACCCTCCCGCAATTGGCGCCATAACAAATACGACAACTCCAACGGTCAATTCGCCGTCCTGGGTGTCTGGGCCGGTGTACGCAACGGTATCGAGATACCACGGGAACGGAAATACTGGACAAAAATAGAGAAACACTGGAAGGCGGAGCAGGATCCCAAAGATGGGGGATGGGGATACCGCAAGGACAATAAAACCCACGGCGCCAGTTACGGTTCAATGACGGCTGCCGGCCTGGCGACGATGTTCATCTGCTTTGACGAACTCCACCGAAAGGATTTCATCAGATGCAGGGCAAAGACCGACTATAAACACATCACCCGCGGACTGGCATGGATGGATAAAAACTTCAGCGCCACAAGCAACCCGCGTAGAGGCAGCAACCACTACCTTTATTACCTTTACGGTGTCGAGCGCGTTGGTCTGGCAAGTGGGTACAAGTACTTCGGTAAAAAGGACTGGTATAAACTCTGTACCCGAAGATTGCTGCAAATACAAAACAACAACGGCAGTTTCGGAAGTGTCATCGATACTTCTTTCGCCTTGCTTTTCCTCGCACGCGGGCAGCATCCGGTGCTGTTCAACAAACTCAAATACCCCGGCTCATGGAATTGCCGACCCAGGGATTTGGCGAACCTCACCCGATGGATTTCCCGCACATTCGAAAGACCGGTCAACTGGCAGATTATCCACCTCGGCGTACCCGTCGAAGAGTGGCACGACGCGCCGATACTCTACATCTCCGGCGCAACGGCTCCGAAATTCACCGATAAGGACATCGAAGCGCTCAGGCAATTTGCCTGTCAGGGCGGAGTGATTTTCTCCGAAGCCGCCTGCAGCCGAGGCGAGTTCAACTCGGCTATGCAGGAGTACTACACCAAAATATTTCCGAAGCGCGAACTGGTCAATCTTCCGGCTGAACATCCGATCTATTCCGTTCACTACAAGATCAAAAAACGTGGGCTGATGGGTGTTTCCAATGGCGTTCGCCTGTTGGCGATTCAC
>JAUVIQ010000029.1 GCA_030592655.1 Planctomycetales bacterium
CCCCCCCATTTTTTAAATATTACCCCAAACACAAACAATAACCCCTTCGGAGACAACCCCCCCCAACCCGGGGCAACCCTTTGATACCCCGTTGGGGGGTTGTGCGACAACGACCAAACTATCATATTGTTGTTAAATATTTAAACGTCGCGCGACGGGCCAAGAAACCCGCCGCGCGACGTTTTGCAAAACCGCAGCGGTTTTTATTTGCGGGATTTCTTTTTAGACACTTTTTTCTTTGTGTTCTTTGTGCTCTTTGTGGTTCCGGTTTTTCCGTGGGTTATTGCTGCCTGGGCGGCGGCCAGGCGGGCTACTGGGACTCGGTAGGGGCTGCACGATACGTAGTTCAGGCCTACCATGTGGCAGAACTCTATGCTGGATGGGTCGCCGCCGTGCTCGCCGCAGATGCCGAGTTTAATGTCAGGCCGGGTTTTCCGGCCCTTCTGGACGGCAATGCGAACCAACTCGCCAATGCCGGACCTGTCCAGAACCTGGAACGGGTCGTTCTCGTAAATGCCCATCGCCACGTAAGGTTTGAGGAATTTTCCGGCATCGTCCCGGCTGAAGCCGCAACCCATCTGCGTCAGGTCGTTCGTACCAAAACTGAAGAACTCGGCTTCCTTTGCCACCTCGTCGGCAGTCAATGCCCCGCGCGGGACCTCAATCATCGTGCCAATCTTAATCTTCGGGGCCTTCTTGCCCTTCTTTTCCTTCTTAATCTGCTCGATAACGTCCAGGACGATCTGCTTCTGGTTGGCCAATTCCTTTACGTGCCCGACGAGCGGGATCATTATCTCTGCATTTGCGCCGGGAACGGCGTAGGCGGCTTCGATGACCGCGCGGGCCTGCATTGCAGTGATTTCGGGATAGTAAATCCCAAGCCTGCATCCCCGATGTCCCAGCATCGGGTTGAACTCGTGCAGACTTTCGACTTTGGCGGCGATTTTCGCGGGGCTGACGCGCATCGCTTTGGCCATTTCGGCCTGGCCGGCCTTGTCGTGCGGGAGGAACTCGTGCAGCGGCGGGTCGAGGAAACGGATCGTCGCGGGCCTGCCCTTCAGGGCTTTGAAAATGCCGATGAAATCCTTCCGTTGTAGCGGCAGGAGTTCGGCTATCGCCTGTTTGTACTGCTTTTCCGGCACTTTGAGTTCTTTGACCAGTGCAGCCTTCTTTTTATCGTCGCTTTCGGCGGCGATTTTGGCTTGCAGGGCCTTGACCTCTTCAGCCACCAGGATGAAGCGTCGGAAACTGACGATTCGATTGCCTTCGAAGAACATATGTTCCGTCCGCGTCAGGCCGATGCCTTCGGCTCCGAACTTGACGGCGACGGCTGTATCGTGCGGCGTGTCGGCGTTTGTGCGGACGCCGAGCGTGCGATACTTGTCAGCCAATTTCATAATCGCCGAAAACGCGCCGGAGAGTTTCGGCTCGACGGAGGCGATCTTGCCGGCGTAGATTGCGCCGACCGATCCGTTGAGGCTCATCCAGTCGCCTTCTTTGAGCGTCTTTCCGCCGGCGGTGAGTGTCTTCTTGGCGTAGTTCATCACGACGTCGCCGGCACCGGCTACGCAGCATTTACCCATTCCGCGGGCGACGACAGCCGCGTGGCTGGTCATTCCGCCCCGGCTGGTGAGGATTCCGCGAGCGGCGGCCATTCCGCCGATGTCTTCGGGCGAGGTCTCGATTCGGCAGAGTATAACCGGCTCGCCCATCTCTGCCTGTATTTCGGCCTCGTGGGCGTTGAAGACGATTTTCCCTGTCGCAGCCCCCGGACTCGCGGGCAGGCCTTCGCTGATTTTGACGGCGGATTTCTCTGCCTTCGGGTCGAACGTCGGGTGCAGCAGTTGGTCGAGCGATTTCGGATCGACTCGCAGGACAGCCTCTTTCTCGCTGATGAGTTTTTCTTTCATCATATCGATAGCGATTTTGACGGCTGCGGCTGCGGTTCGCTTGCCGGAGCGTGTCTGGAGCATGTACAACTTTCCGCGCTCGATGGTGAATTCGATGTCCTGTATGTCGCGGTAGTGTTTTTCCAGTTGGCTGCGAATTTTCATCAGTTGCCGATAGGATTTGCCGTCCACCTTGTTGAGATTGACGATTGGGTGTGGTGTGCGGATACCGGCTACGACGTCTTCGCCTTGCGCGTCCATGAGGTATTCGCCGTAGAACTTGTTTTCGCCGGTGGCGGGGTTTCGCGTGAAGGCGACGCCCGTGCCGCTGGTCGCGCCCATGTTTCCGAAGACCATTGCCTGAACATTGACGGCTGTGCCTATGAGTCCTCGAATGTCGTTCAACTGGCGATATTTAACCGCACGGTAATTGTTCCACGATCCGAAGACGGCGTCCATCGAAGCGATTAGTTGCTTTCGTGCGTCCTGCGGGAAAGTCTTGCGGGCCTTTGTATAAACCTTCTTATACTCGGCCACGACGGCCTTGAGTCCTGCGACGTCCAGGTCGGTGTCGAGTTTGGCTTTTCGTCGGGTCTTGACGGTTTGGAGGGCGTGTTCGAAGTCGTGGTGTTCCATTCCGAGCACCACGTCGCCGAACATCTGCATGAATCGTCGGTATGAGTCCCAGACGAAGCGTTCGTTTCCGGTCAGGTCGATCATCGCCTGGATAGTTTTGTCGTTCAGTCCGAGGTTCAGGACGGTGTCCATCATTCCGGGCATTGAGACGGCTGCACCGGAGCGGACCGAGACGAGCAGCGGGTTAGGCCCGCGCCCGAAAGTCTTGCCGGTGAGTTTTTCGAGTTTTTTGATATTGGCGTCGATTTGCCCGTCGAGTTCCTTCGGATATTTTTTGCCGAGTTTATAGAACGCGTCGCAGGTTTCGGTGGTGATGGTAAAGCCGGCGGGTACGGGGAGTCCGAGTTTGCACATCTCGGCCATGTTCGCGCCTTTGCCGCCGAGGATTTGTTTCATTGTCGCGTTTCCTTCGGTGCCTTTTCCGCCGAAGAAATAAACGTATTTCGTAGTCGTAGTCTTTTTCGCCATTACTGCAATTCTCCAATCAGGTTTGATTTTTGGTATTTTCCGCCCCCGCCTGCGGTTTCATACAACGAGCGAGTCAATCTAGTTTCTCCCGTTGGCTGTGTCAATTGAATTTCAGCGTCCACTGCATCTCTACTATCTTTTTTACTTTTTTTGCCGAGTTTGCTGCCTTGACAGAATCGCTATTTGTGATACAATCTTGATTGCTCTGGTCCGCGAGGGAGCGGCGGAGCGATTCTTCAAAGTGAGGGCAGGAGCGTTACTCGCTCCAGCGAATTCTGCCACAGGCCGCACCGGCCAAGTTCCCAATTGTCTTACGCGTTGTTGCGCGCTGCGACTGACGAGTATTCGCCGAGCCGTTAATGGAAGGGATAAATCAATGAGTCGATTATGGGTTCTGTGCATTGTGGTTGTTTTGGTCAGCGGTGTCTTACAGGCGCAGGTCTTGCGTGAGTTCCCGGTTTGCGTGCAGGAAGGTATATCGAGTGCCCAGGCGGATATTTCGGGGGACATTGTGGTCTGGTCGGATTCGCGCAACGCGACCGGCATACTATCAGATGATCTGTACGGAAAGAATCTTGCCACGGGGCAGGAATTCCTGGTCTGTTCGGCGCCATACGCCCAGACCCTCCCCGCAATCAGCGGCGATATAGTGGTATGGGAAGACAACCGCAACTGGACTACCGACTGGTCCGACATTTACGGACGAAACCTTTCCACCGGTGAGGAATTACTCATTTCCACAGGTAGCCACTTCGAAATGAAACCTGATGTCAGCGGGAATATCGTAGTCTGGGAAGACAACAGGAACTTCGCTGCCACCTATACGGACATCTACGGTAAAAACCTTTCCACCGGCGAAGAATTCCTCATCTGCGGCGCGACTGGCGACCAGCGCAAGCCCGCCATCTGCGGAAACTACGTCGTCTGGGAAGATAACCGCACCAGCAACACCGATATTTACTGTAAAAATTTGCTGACAGGCGAGGAGTTTCCAATCTGTGCAGCCGAGGGCTTACAGAAAACCCCCGCAATCAGTGGAAACCTGGTGGTCTGGGAGGACAACCGAAGCCCTGTGGCTTATCAGATACACGGGTACGACATTTCCACGGGGCAGGAGTTTGTAATCAGTCCCGGCCTCGACAGCCGGCACGATCCAGCCGTCAGCGGCGACCTGGTTGTCTGGGAGGACAACCGGAACTACAGCACAAGCGGGGCAAACGACATATTCGGCGTCGACCTTTCCACCGGTGAGGAGTTCTATGTCTGCATCGCGGATAATTTCCAATACTCCCCAGCTGTCGATGGCGACATCGTGGTCTGGACGGACCAGCGCGACAGCGTGCTTAACGACATTTACGGAGCAGAGGTTCCCGAACCGGTCACGCTGAGCCTGCTGGTCGTTGGGGCGGTGGCGCTGTTGAAGCGTAAGCGGAAATCCTGCGGAATTCGGCGTCGCAGAAAGTAGCACGCCTTTTAAAGTGAGGATATGGAGGTTTTTATCGCCCAGGCGCTCATGGGTTGGAAGCCCGCTTAACGGCGGGCATGGGCGCTGAGGAACGGTCCGCTTACCTGTTTCATCAGCCTTGGATTGGAAGGAATCGGCAGCGGGATTTTCCGCTGCCGGTAAGGAATAAAACTTGATAAGGAGCAGAACGATGAAAGCGAAATGGACCATTTGTGTAGTCGTATTATCAGTGTTGATTTTCTCCGGATCGATGTTCGCATCTGACCTCATCCACACAACGGCTACACTTTCGGAAGCCCGGCGATCTGTTGCCGCCACCGCTGTTGGCAACAAGGCGTTTTTTGCCGGCGGGCACAATTCCACCACAGGCTACCGTTCGGCGGTGGATATCTACGATGGTCAAACAGGTCTTTGGTCCACGGCTACCCTTTCGGACGGTCGTAGTGGGATGGGCGCAACGACGGTCGGCAACAAGGCGTTTTTTGCCGGTGGGTACAACTCCGCTACGGGCTCTAGTGCAATAGTAGACATCTACGATGCCGACACGGGACTTTGGTCCACAGATACGCTCTCTGAGGGCCGGTACAAGATGGGCGCAACAACGGTCGTCAACAAGACATTATTTGCTGGCGGGTACAACTCTGCCACGGGTTATACTGCGACGGTGGACATCTACGATGCAGATACGGGACTTTGGTCCACGTCTATGCTCTCTCAGGGTCGGTACATGATGGGTGTAACGACCGTTGGAAACAAGGCATTCTTCGCTGGAGGTTATTCAGGCAGCACATATGTTAATGTCGTAGATATCTACGACGCCGATACGGGTCTTTGGTCCACGGCTACCCTTTCTAGTGGTAGAAGCGGCATAGGTGCGACGACGGTCGGTAACAAGGCGTTTTTCGCCGGGGGTATAGACGGTGTCAATTTCACCAATGTGGTGGACATCTACGATTCCGAAACAGGTCTGTGGTCCACGGCCACACTATCCGCGGCACGCGACGGTCTGGCCGCGACGACATTGGGAAGCAAAGCCATTTTTGCCGGAGGGCGTACAGCACTTGGCTACGGCACCTACACGGACGTCGTGGATATCTACGATGCCGATTCAGGTGTGTGGACCACAACCACTCTCTCGGAGGCACGATCTGATCTCGGCGCAACAACGGTAGGCGACCAAGCGATCTTTGCCGGCGGTTACTTCTATGGAGGTTCACCACAGGAAAGCAATGTCGTGGACATCTATACGCTCCCCATCCTCTCCGTCAACGCCGCTTATCTGGACAGTGGATTCGTCCCGACCGGCGGGGAGTATGGCATCGGTGAATTGACCGTTTCCGACGGGGCTGACATTGTCGTCGAAAGTGCAGCCGGTCAGACGACATACGACGACGGCTCGTTCAGTATGACAGCCTCGTTGTTCGCCGACAACTCCACCGGCGGGATGGCCTGTGGCGAATTCCGCGGCGGGGAACTTATCATCCAAAACGCTGCCGCCGAAGACCTGTTGACCGGCGACCTGATCGAGTTGGAACTTCACGAGGTGATCGACGAGGCGGGAATACTGGCCGGGCAGGGGTTGTTCGAAGTTACCGGCGGGGTTCTGGAAGAGGCATTTATGCTGCCGATGGGCGAGATTGTCCAGATTACATTCCAGATTGACCCTGCTGACATTGACGACTTTTCCGGCGCTTTCACCGGTTTCTCGAACATCACACTGACGCCGGTGCCCGAACCGGCCACGCTGTCGCTGCTGGTGGTCGGGGCGGTTGCGCTGATTCGACGCCGCAGAAAGTAACTTGCCTTTTCGTAAGGTGTTTAACAGGTCCGGGTGCTCGCGGGGCGCCGTTTGTGCGCTTTGTTTTTCAAATGCTTGACAGACAGGCGGGAATCAGTGTAGAATTTCGCCTTGTTCTTAGACGGTAGTGCGTATGTCGGGACACAATTCCCGGCGAAATTCCCGGAGTTGACAAAATGAGCAGTGATAAGTACGCAAACATTCTGTCTGAAAAACTGGATGAGGCCAACATGGCGAAGTTGCAGGCGCTGAAGAATCCGGCAGTGCTTCGCTTCATCGCCGACGCTATCGACCTGTGCAAGCCGGAGAAGGTCTTCGTCAGCACCGATTCGCCCGACGACATCGCCTTTATCCGACAGTTGGCGCTGGATAGGAATGAAGAGACTACCCTTGCGATTGAAGGCCATACGATTCACTTCGACGGCTACCACGACCAGGCCCGCGACGTTGCCAGGACGAAGTACCTCCTGCCTGAAGGCGTGGACCTCGGCGAGCGTCTTCGCAGCACTGGTCGCACAGAAGGTCTGGCGGAGATTCACGGCTTCCTCGACGGGGCAATGGCGGGCAAAATAGCGATGGTACGGTTCTTCTGTCTCGGACCCGTCAACTCGGATTTCGGTATCCCGTGCCTGCAGATTACCGATTCGTCCTACGTCGCACACAGCGAGGATTTACTGTATCGCAACGGTTACGAGCAGTTCCGCCGGCTTGGCGACAGCGGCGAATTTTTCCGCTTCCTTCACAGTGCGGGAAAGTTGGCCGACAACAATACGTCATCCGACATCGACAACCGGCGGGTCTATATCGACATCGAGGACGAGACGGTCTATACCTCAAATTCGCAATACGCCGGAAACACCATAGGCCTGAAGAAACTCGCCCTCCGCCTGGCAATCCGCAAAGCCGACCGCGAAGGATGGCTCGCGGAGCACATGTTTGTCATGGGCGTACACGGACCCGGCGGGCGAAAGACCTATTTTACCGGCGCGTTTCCGTCCGCCTGCGGGAAAACATCGACGGCAATGCTGCCGGGAGAGAGCATCGTCGGCGACGACATTGCCTACTTCCGCAATATCGACGGAGCGGCCCGAGCCGTCAACGTCGAAGCCGGTATCTTCGGAATCATCCGCGACGTCAATCCGACCGACGACCCTGTCATTCACGACGTCCTGACCAAACCCGGCGAGGTGATCTTCTCCAACGTGCTTATCACGGATAAGAAACCGCACTGGCTTGGGATGGGCAGCGAATTGCCGAAATCAGGTTTCAACCACAGCGGCGAGTGGAAGGCCGGCGCTCAAGATGCCGACGGTAAGGAAATTACCGCCTCGCACATGAACGCCCGCTATACGGTCAACCTCGAACGGCTTGCCAACGTGGATGAGGCATTGAATGATCCGGCGGGCGTGGTCGTCGGCGGGATAATCTACGGCGGACGCGACAGCGACACCTGCGTTCCCGTCCAGCAGGCGTTTGACTGGGCGCACGGTATCATCACGATCGCAGCCTCGCTTGAAAGCGAGACGACCTCTGCCACACTTGGGGCGGAAGGTGTCCGAAAATTCAACCTGATGAGCAATATGGACTTCGTAGCCGTCCCGCTTGGCAAGTACATCCGGAACAACCTCGATTTCGGCGCGTCGCTTGAAAAGGTCCCGCCGATATTCGGCGTCAATTACTTCCTCAGGGACGCCGACGGGAAATACCTCAACGGTATGCTCGATAAGGGCGTCTGGGTCAAGTGGGCTGAATTGCGAGCGGCCGGTGACGTCGATGTTATCGAGACGCCGACTGGGCTTATCCCGAAATACGAAGACCTCAAGAGGCTGTTCGTCGAGGTGCTCGATAAGGATTTCACCGAGGACGATTACGCCGAGCAGTTCAAACTCCGCATCCCGGAGAACCTGGCCAAATTGGAGCGTATCGAGAAGATTTACCGCGACATTCCCGACGCGCCGGAGATTATCTTTGAGACATTCGCCGCCCAGCGACAGCGCCTGGAGGCGCTCCGGGCCGAAAAGGGCGATTACGTTTCGCCGCTGGATTGAGGTTTTATAGATGAGGCAGGGTGCAGACAGGTTTGTCAGTGTCGTCGTATTGCTTGTCATCGTATTGTTTGCAGCCGGTGGTTTCTTACTTTACGAGTTCGGCACGGTGGCCATGTGCGACGGTCAGTTCCCGGTTACAGTGATTGTCAAATCCACTGCCGCGGCTCCGCTTACTAAAGTTGCTTACGCTGTCATGCCAAGTGAGGCTCGGGCGCAGGAATTCATTCAATGTTGCGATGATCCTGCTTCGATATTCAATTTCAAAGATGTCCCGGGATTCGACGGCTCCCCCTTTACCGTTGACGTTCAACACAGCGTAAAAAGTTCGCCCCTCGGAAGGGAATGGGACTACGTTCAGTTTGAGGCGATTGTGTTACTCCTGGAGTTCAAGAACGGCAAAAAGGTTCTTGAGGTAGCGCCCATTCCCAGCCGGGGCGAACCACGAACCATTTATGTAACAACGGACGGAATCGCTCATTAGACGCTCACTGCAAATAATTGACATCGTCGCCCGTGTGCTGTAACCTTCCGGCGGCGTGGGGGATAGGGTAAAAAGATGAGACAGTGGTACTGTTTTATCGGTGGCCGGCGTTACGGGCCTGTATCTGAAAACGACCTTCGCTTGTGGATTCGTCAGGGCAGGGTCCGCTCGGCGGATCTGGTGTGGACCGACGGCATAGGCGATTGGACGGTGGCTGGGTCTGTGCCCGGATTGTTCGCCGGCGCGGGGGCTGTTCCCGTGCAGCCCGGCGGCGTGAATGTATCCCCGGCGGGCGGGACCGGCGGGTGGACGCCGAACTGGAAACTGAACACACAGGCAAGGGAAGTTCTCCAGAGGCGGTGGGGGCTTGCCATCGGCTTTTGCTTGCTGTACATGCTGATAATGTGGGGCGTCGGCACACTTACGTATAATATTGCTTTCCTGGTACTCGGCGGGCCGCTGATGCTGGGGTTCACCATTTTCTTTCTGACGTTTGCCCGGAGGGGCCGGGGCGAGATCGGAATGCTCTTCGCCGGATTCCAGAACTTTGGAAACGCCCTGGTTGCTTATCTGCTGGTGTTTTTGTTTCTGTTGCTCTGGTTTTTGACGCCTGTGGTTGGCGGGGCCTTAATTGGTCTGGTTATGGGCGCTGTTTTCGGGGGCATTGCCGACTGCCCGGTCGAAGGGCTTGCTGTGGGCGCTGCTCTCGGCGTTTTCGTAGGATATTTTTTTGGAATAGTTCTCTTTATCATCGCTAAGTTGTCGTATTCGCAGACGTTTTACCTGTTGGCGGATAACCCGTCCGTCAGCGCCATGGACGCCATCCACGCCAGTAAGGAGGTAATGCTGGGATACAAAGGCAAACTCTTCTGCCTGTCCCTGCGATACTTCTGCTGGGGTCTTCTGTGCCTGCTGGTCGGCGTGCTGACCTGCGGGATTGGTGGCATGGTCGGTTTTATTTTCCTTGCACCGTACATGGCTGTCGGATATGCTGGATTTTATGACGATCTCCACCCACCCGCCGACGGGATGAATATCGGTTGACAATCGGGTATAATTAAGTTGTACTATATGTCCCGCCTGAAACAGGGATTTGGATGGAGATCGAGACCATGCAGTATGCTTCTTTATCGTGCAAACGCAGCATCGGTGTAATTCTGGTCGTTGTGTGCGCGTTGATTTTTGCCTTTCCCGCCTCGAGCGCGTCGGATTCCTCCACCAGGCCTGCGACGACTCAGCCGGCTTCGACAAAAGCATCCCGTAAGGCCGCCAAAATCGAGAAATTCATCAACTATTACCTCGAGATGTACGGAAAGCACCTCAAGAGCAAGGACTGGATGGCGCGAACAATGGCCGTTATCAGCCTGGCGCGTATAGACGACCCGCGAACCACCAATATGCTGATGGAGGTGATGATCTGCGACAAGACGCGAATCGTTCGCGTTTATGCATGGGAGGCGATTCACGCACGACAGGACCGTCTCACGCCGGAACAGCGTAAGCAGTGGGTGGCAAGCGCGTTCAAACTGGCGAAAAAGAACTCTTTCCGAGGCGACCTCAGGCTGGGGCTGGTCGGACTTCTAAAGGCCGGCGGACCGACTGCAAGGAACAAGAAAATACTCAAGCATCTCTTCGAGAACACAAATTCCCTTGACCCCGGCGACATCCGCACACTCGAAGCGATGGGCGACACGCTGCGTGAATGGCAAAGTCCCGACCTTATCAAGGGGCTGATCGGTATGATGAGCCAACTGGATTACGCCTATCGCGCCGAGTTTGTTCTCCGATGCGTTCATGGCGGCATTGAGCCGGCGATGACGCTGAGAAAGAAGAGTTCCGACGAAATGTGGGGCAGGACGCAGAAACGGTGGATGCAGTGGTACAAGCAGACCGAGTTCAAGGAAATCGACCCCGGCGCGGGCGATTCTTATACGGAACTGTCGAAGATCATGCCCAAGGGCGAAAAAATTACGGACAGTAACGATAAAAAATGGAGCAAGGACCTGGAACTGAGTCGGCTTCGATTAAAGCATTTACAGGTCGGCTTTGCCATTGATAGCACCGGGTCAATGGGCAGCGTCGTCCAGTGGATAAAACGCGACGTGGTCAAAATGATGCGAGCGTTTGAACTGATCAGCAGGGAACCCCGGATCAGCGTGCTGCTTTATCGTGATCGCGGCGACGCATACGTCGTCCAGGGCGTTCCGCTGATCGGTAGCGGTGAAAAACTCGCATTTTCACTCCGCAATGCCAGCGCAAAAGGCGGTGGGGATATTCCCGAAGCCGTCTATGAAGCCCTCTATACCATCATCAAAAAACAGAAATGGTCGAAGAGTTCATCCGCCCGGAAAGTCATCGTCCTTGTCGGCGACGCCCCGCCCCAGGAAAAGAGCCTGGAAAAAATCGAGAAACTGGTTAATTCATCCGTCCGGAAACAGTTCAAGTTTTTCTGCATCAAGGTTCGCTCTCGCTACCGAAATCGCAAAAAACTACCCAATTACGACCGGGCACTGGCGACCTACGACAAGATTGCCGAATGGGGTAAGGGTAAGAGCATATGGGTCGATTTTCGGGGACGTTACCACAGCTCGCGGAACACGGGCGTAGCCCGACCACAGAGCGAGAACGACTCCGACCGGGTCGTACTTCGTGAGGTGCTCAAAGCCCTGCTCGAAGAGGGATACCGCGATCGGGTGGACCCGTTCGTTGATGTCCTGCTGGAGTACGTCGAAGCGCCGGTAAAAGAGAAACGCAACCCATTCGGACCCTGGCATCGGGGCACAGGCGGCGGCAAATGGGTTGACCCGCAGGCGAGGTAACAGACCGGAAGACCGGATTCGTAATTGGTAATTGGTAATTCGTAAAAAAAACCGACGCTCCGTTACGAATTACCAATTACGAATTACGAATTACGAATTACAGAACAAATGGAGATCGAGGTCATGCAGCAGGTATCTTCACTGCGTAAAAGTATTATCGGCGTGCTTGCGGTTCTTGTGTGTGTGCCTGTTCTTATTTGTTCGGTTTCAGGTGCGACGATTCAGCGCGACCAGTCGGCAACGACTCAACCGACCACGGGAAAAGCCACCCCAAAAGCCGAAATGATTGAGCGGCTCATCAATTACTACGCCGAGATGTACGGAAAGCATCTTAAGAGCAAGGACTGGATGGCGCGTACAATGGCCGTTATCAGCCTGGCGCGTATAGACGACCCGCGAACTACCGGGATGCTGATGGATGTGATGATCGGTGACAAAAAGCGAATCGTTCGCGTTTATGCATGGGAGGCGATTCACGCACGACAGGACCGTCTCACGCCGGAACAGCGTAATCAGTGGGTGGAAAGCGCGTTCAAACTGGCGAAAAAAAACTCTTTCCGAGGCGACCTCAGGCTGGGGCTGGTCGGACTGCTGAAGACCGTCGGACCGACCGCCGGGAACAAGAAAATATTCAAGAAGTTATTCACCAGGACGAACTCAAACGACCCGAACGACATCCGCACGCTGTGGGCGATGGGCGACGCGCTGAAAAGGTGGAAAAGTCCCGACCTCATCAAGTGGCTCATCAACTCAATGGACAAACTCGATTCGGCCTATCGCGCCGAACTTATTCTCAGGCGCGTCCATTCGGGCATCCCTCGAGCGAGCAGTCTGTGGAAGACGGGTTCCGACGCCATGTGGGAGACGACGAAGGAGCGGTGGGTCGAATGGTTCAAGCAGGCTGGACTGGAGGAAATCAACCCCCCGGAAGGTTCACCCTACGCCGGTCTTTCCAGGGTAATGCCCCGGGGCGAGAAGATCACAAAGGCGCGTGATGCGAAGTGGCGCAAGGATATGGAACTGAGACGCTGTCGCCTGGGCAGGCTTGAGGTGTGTTTCGTCGTTGATAGCACCGGTTCGATGGGTTCGGCTGTCCGGTGGATTCAACGCGACGTGGTCAAGATGATGCGGGCGTTTGAAAAGATCAGCCGAGAACCTCGAATCGGCGTAATACTGTATCGTGACCACGGCGACGAGTACGTCGTGCAGTCTGTTCCTCTGCTCGGAAACGCCCGCCGGCTTGCTTCTGCCCTGCGCAATGCAAGCGCCAAAGGAGGCGGGGACATCCCTGAAGCCGTCTATGAGGCGCTTTATACAGCCGTCAAGAAGCAGAAATGGTCAAAAAGTTCAAACGTACGGAAGGTCATAATTCTTGTCGGCGACGCCCCGCCGCACAAGGAGACCCTGGAAAAAATCGAGCGACTGGTTACATCGGCCGTCAAACGAGGATTCAGTTTCTACTGCATCAAGGTCCGTACCCGCTACCGACACCGCTCCAATTACGACAGCGCCCTGAAGACTTTCGACAAGATTGCCGAATGGGGCGGGGGACGCAGTCTTTGGATGAGGTTCACGAGGGACGGACGGTCGGGGGGGAGACGTACAGCCTCGCCGCAGGGCAAAGACGATTCCGGTCGCATTCTGCTATCCGAGGTGCTCAAGGCTGTGCTTGAGAAGGGATACAGCGACCGAGTGGACCCGTTCATCGGCGTCCTGCTCGAATACGTCGAAAAGCCGGTCAAGGAAAAACGCCACTCCTTCGGACCCTGGAAGGAGCCCGTCAGACCGTCCAAACCAGCAAAGCCACGCAAACCGACCAAACCGCGAGACCCGCAGGCGCGGTAACAGACCGGATTACCGTGAGACCGGAATACCGGATTCGAAATTCTCTGTTCATTATTCCACGTAGTGGTGCTACGCACAATATTCATCTTTATCCGTTCCGGGGGCGGATGTCTTTTACAAACCGCAGCAGGGCGAGTGCCGCCAGAAGCGTCAATCCGCTCAAACCAAGCATGATCTGAAAGACATTCAATTCCACCCCGGATACGGTTGTGGACCAGTCGGCCGGCAATGCCGTCAGGACCTCCCCAGCCACAAGCGGCGCTGCCGACGGACCGACGAATATCAGGATATTCGCAAGGCACAGGAAGAACGCCCGCCCCCTGTCCGGCGTCAGGTGGAACAGTTGGGTTGTGCAGGCGAGGAATCCGCCCGCACGGGCAGCACCGGCCAGAATCAGTGCGGCGGGCATGAGGAACCTCGCCTGATTGCGGGGCAACATCCCGATACCGACAACCGAAAAGCACACTACGCACAATAACAGGTGAGTGGCGGTAAAAACCCGCTTTGTCCCTATACGATCAACAAGTCGCCCACCAATCAGAAGTGCCAGGATCGTCCCCAGCGTCGTGAAACCGGTGATGATAATGTTCTCGTTCGTCGGAAATCCCATATACCTCATGTAAAGCACCAGGGGCTGGCCGAGAAAACCGATGCAAAGCCCCACAACAGCGAAATACGCGCAAAAAATCAGGACGTCCTTCCGGCGAAGGAGGTTTGAGATGTGCTTTCTCCAGTCGCCGAAATCGTCCTGATCAACGGCCAATTCGGTAACGACGGGAATCCTGGAAACGAAATAATTACGAAGCAGCACCAGCGAGGCCGCAATGACTATGACGACCTGAAATCGCCATGTATCGGGCGACTTTCCGAGGAACAGGCCCGCAGCGATGATTGCAACAAATACCGAGGTGCTCCACCACGCTCGCATCCTTCCGATGAACCGCCCGCGCCTGTCGGCTGGGATGACGTCGTGGAGAATCGGGAACCAGAAAGTGAAACCGCTCTGCCCGATTATGACGGCTACGAAAACGGTCAACACTACCGCCCGGGCAGTGGCCTCGCCGATTCCCATAACGAAAGGCAGCAAAGCCGCTGCGGCCATGGTAAGCGCATAGACCGTCCAGCAGCGGAGCATGAATTTTTTACCGTTCGACGGATGCACCCGCAACGAGACGGGAATCTGAACGATGCGGGCAAAACCGACCGTCGCCCCAAGCAGCATCGCCAGCCGGTCCGAACCGCCTAGGTGCTTGATAAACAGCGTTCCGAAACCGGAGCGAATAAGCAGCATCATCAGGACGGCCCCAGCCGACGAGCCGAGGTAGATATACCGCATCCCACGCCGCCGCTGGGCGGGAGTGAGTCCGGCGCCGCTTTTGGAGTCTGTAACAGATGATGTAGTCGCTTCGCGGCGCATTTGTCAGCATAAAACGGTGAACCCGGGTTAGAGGTACGACTGGGCGGACCTCTCATCCACCTTTTTTGAATTCGACCAGTTCCATCACTACCTGCATCTGCCCCGTCATGATATTGGTTGACATGGTTTTGACCATCCCGCCGAGAACTTCATCGGAGGTCCAGGTTTTGGAGGTAATCGTCTTGTCTCCCATCTTGACCTTCATTTCCATCACCTTGCACTTAATCTTTTTCCCGCCCACGGTCAGCGTTTCGGTTCCGAGGTCTTTCATTTCGGGTTTGATTTTGGGGTCGGCGACGACGGCGGCTTTGCCGGTCTGGGCGAAGCGGGGCATCTTCTGCTCCGACGGGGTCATCTCTTTGTCGCCTATCTTCATAGTCATCTTCACATAGGCGAACTGGTCGTCAACCTTGGTAACCTCCCATGTCTGGCCCACGTTTTTCCCCATCTTGTACTTGAGCGTATCGCCGGCCTTGGCGCCTGCCCAGGGCGTCTTTTGCAGTTCGGGAGTCTTTGCTTCCGGTTTCACCTCCGGCTTGACTTCAGGCTTTACCTCTGGTTTTACCTCAGGTTTTACCTCAGGTTTTACTTCAGGTTTTACTTCAGGCTTTACTTCAGGCTTTACTTCAGGTTTGACCTCGGGTTTGACCTCAGGTTTTACTTCCGGTTTTACCTCAGGCTTTACCTCGGGTTTGACTTCGGGTTTCTTGGCAGTGGTTTTCTTGTCCTGTTTGGGGGGTGTTTTTGCGTCTTTTCCCTTCCCGCATCCTGCGAGAATCAGTCCTGTAACAAGAAGCATAGCGCACAGTGTGGTAAACATTTTGGTTTTCATGGTAAGGTTCCTTTCATGAGTTAGAATCGTGTTGGTTGACATGTCATTTTACCTCGGGATGAAACCTGTTTTTAATTATCAATGTCAATTGGCGATTGTCAATTGTAATATAGTTGTAGGCTGGGACGGAACGAAGTGGAGTCCCACCTTTTTTTTCTATGCCCTATGCCCTTTAAAAAAAGGCGGGACTCCGCTCCGCTTCGTCCCGGCCTACAGTTCGCTTTTTAGTTTCCTCAGCAGGTCGAGCGATTGCATTGGCGTCATGTCGTTCAGGTCGGCAGCCTTGATTTCGCGGGCGATGCGCGAGGCAGGGTCGGCGAAGAGGTTCATCTGGGCGGCGGCCAGTCTGGCGCGTTCAGCCAATTCCGGCATATCCAACCCTTCAGCCAGGTGCGCCTGGAGTTGCGGCAGGATGGTTTTTGCGCGGTCGATTACATCTTTCGGAACGCCGGCAAGACGGGCTACGTGCACGCCGTAGGACTGGTCGGTCCCGCCCGGGACGATCTTGTGCAGGAAGACGACCTCGTCGGCCCACTCGCGGACGGAAACGTTGAGGTTGGATGTCCCATCCAGCAGGTCTTCCAGTTCGGTCAGTTCGTGGTAGTGCGTAGCGAACAGCGTGCGGCATTTGATTCGCAGCGCGATGTGCTCACATATCGCCCACGCCAGCGCAAGCCCGTCGCAGGTGCTCGTGCCCCGGCCTACCTCGTCGAGGATGACCAGCGAACTGCTCGTGGCGTTGTTGAGGATATTGGCGGTCTCGATCATCTCGACCATGAAGGTCGATAGGCCTGCGGTCAGTTCGTCGGCTGCTCCGACGCGGGTGAAGATGCGGTCGGTGATTCCGATGGTGGCTTGGTCGGCGGGGATGAAACATCCGGTCTGTGCGAGTAGTACGAGAATGGCCGTCTGTCGGATATAGGTGCTCTTTCCGGACATATTCGGGCCTGTGATAATCAGGAGGCGGTTATCGCGTGCGTCCATATGCGTGTCGTTCGGGACGAATTTCTCGTCGAGCGTCTGGTCGAGGACGGGGTGTTTCCCTCCGGTGATGTGCAGGATATTTTCCTGCGTGATTGTCGGTCGGTGGTAGTTCCGCTCGATGGCGAGGTGCGCGAAGGCAGCCAGCACATCCAGTGTGGCGATGGCTTCGGCGGCGGCCTGGAATTGCGAGACGTATCCGCTCAACTCCGCGCGGACCTGCTCGAAGAGTTTTGCTTCCAGCGTCTTGGCCCGTTCAACGGCGGTCAGGGCTTCGGACTCGAACCGCTTCAGTTCGTCGGTGATGTATCGTTCGGCGTTTTTGAGCGTCTGTTTGCGAACGAAATCAGCGGGAACCTTATCGGCGTTGGCGTGGCTGACTTCGAGGTAGTACCCGAAGACACGGTTGTATCCGATTTTCAGGTTCGCTATCCCGGATCGCTCGATCTGGCTGGCCTGGTAATCCGCCAGCCAAGTTTGCCCGTCGGTACCGATGCGTCTGAGGTGGTCGAGTTGTTCGTCGAACCCGTCGGCGATGACACCGCCTTCGCGGAGGACCGGCGGGCAGTCGGGGCTTATCGCACGCTCGATTAAATCGGCCGGCGCATCGAGGCCTGTGGCGAATTTGGCGGTTTGGGACGTTATCAGGTCGCTCCGACAGTCGGCCAGCAGTTTGCCGAGTTCCGGCAGCCGGTGCAGCGTCTGTCCCAGCCCCAGCAATTCTCGCGGTCGGATGCGGGCGAGTGAAATGTTGGATGCGATACGGTCGATTTGGCTCATGCCGTCAAGCAGGCCCCGAAGCCTCGCCAGGCGCGACCCGTCTGATGA
Organism: Planctomycetales bacterium; assembly: GCA_030592655.1. Lineage (GTDB taxonomy): Bacteria > Planctomycetota > Phycisphaerae > SM23-33 > SM23-33 > JAUWNJ01. Next base: position 17,508 of record JAUVIQ010000029.1, read on the forward strand.
AAATTCCTCGACGGCGTCCTGACGCGCGACAATGGCGGAGTACGATCGCATCGGCCAGGTCAGCCAGCGCTCCAGCAGGCGTGCGCCCATTCCGGTAGCGGTCCGGTCGATTGTCTCGATCAGCGATCCTGCCCGTCGTCCCGCTCGCAGGGTGCGGAGGATTTCCAGGCAGCGGATCGTGTTGCCGTCCATTATGACGCGGTCGTTCCGGTCGAACCGGCGGAGCGAACCGATATGGGCAAGGGCGGTTTTCTGGGTAGCGCGGAGGTAGTCGATTACAGCGCCTGCCGACGAGAGCGAAGCGTCGTATTCGTCAAACCCGAAGCCGGCCAACGACTCGGTTCCGAAGTGTTCCTTCAGTAGTTCCTGTGCGCTGTGTGCGTCGAACGCCCAGGGCGGGCAGGCGGTAACGGATGAACCTATGCTCTGACGCAGCGACCGGCGAAATTCCGGCGAATCCATCGCGGAACCTTCCGCGACGATAACCTCGGCTGGGCGTATGCGGATCAGTTCGTCCATCGCGTGGTCTGCCGGGGCGAGCATCGCTTCGAACCTTCCCGAAGACACCTCCACCCACGCAATCCCGACCTGGCGCGATGTTTGCGGCTTATCTTCCGGGTCGAACACGGCTGCGAGGTAGTTTCCTTCGCGCTGTTCGAGGAGGTTCTCTTCGGTCAGCGTTCCAGGCGTTACGAGGCGTACCACGTCGCGCTTGACGACGCCTTTTGCCTGCTTCGGGTCCTCGACCTGTTCGCAGATAGCGACTCGCCGGCCTGCGCGGACGAGTTTGGCAAGGTACGAATCAAGGGCGTGGTAGGGGATGCCCGCGAGCGGAATCGCCGCCGGCCCCTTATTTCGGCTTGTGAGGGTCAGTCCGAGGATGCCGCTGGCGATTTTGGCGTCTTCGTAGAACATCTCGTAGAAGTCGCCCATCCGGAAGAAGAGGATGTAGTCCGGGTACTTTTCCTTGAATTGCCGGTACTGCTTCATCGCCGGCGTTTCAGGTTGTGGGGGTTTTACCGTGCTCACGACGGGGATGATGATAGACAATCTGAAGAGTTTGGGCAAGGTGGTAAAAGACAGGGACTAGGGACTTGGGATTAGGGACTGGGCAAAAACGGAAAAACGGAAAAACGGAAAAACAGAAAAACAGAAACAA
>JAUVIQ010000038.1 GCA_030592655.1 Planctomycetales bacterium
CGAACAATCTGTTCTGGGCTGTTATTTTTGCCTTTCATTTGAGACTTTCCTTTCCATCATGTTTTACGCCTTTTTCTTCAGAAAATCTCGCATTTCAACTGGTACAGTTTTTGGGGGGCACGCCAGGGATTTCCGCTTGCGCTCCAATCTGCGCGCGCAAACGTGAACGTAAAAATCGGGGGTAACGAAAAAACTAAAAAAACTTTCCCTAAGGCCACCAAGGACTTATGCCGCCCCAATCCGTTTTCCGTTCGCGTTTGCGCGCGCAAACGCGAACGCAAAAGTTAATAGGGAGAAGATAGGGTCTTGGGACTAGGGACTTGGGACTAGAACAGAAGAAAAGATGAACCAATGAACCAATCAACCGATTTCTTTAGGAGAAGATTATGGCAAGTTGGAAATTCCTTTATGAACTGCTGCACAATGAAAACATGAGCGCGCACGAAATAGTGAACACCATCAATGTCAAACCGTCCCGCCTGCGGCAAATGCTGCTTTCCAAACGCCTTGCCGCCCGTCTGGCATCGATCAAAACCATTGCCGACAAAAAGGTAGGACGAACCGTTGTTTCAAGTGTCGCACCGGCAATGCACAAAATGTCCGAACTGATCGACTCGGAACGCCCCGAAACCGCTCGAAAAGCATGCCTCGATATGCTTGAGGCTGCTTTAAAAGATAGGGAATAGGGACTTGGGAAAAACATACAGAAAAAACAACGCCGAACGGCAAGCCGTAGAGATTAGGCAAGATAGGTAAAATTGGTTTTTTTAAAATGGACGCAAAAATGACCTTGAAAACCGCAAGTATTTGCCCGCAAAGGACTTATGGGTTTTGCAATTTTTCCCAATTGTTCCGAATCGGCGCCATTTGTTCCGAATCGTTCCCATTTGTTCCCAATCGTTCCGAATCGGCCCGAATTGGCCCGAATTGGCCCGTTTCGGCCCGAAAATGTTCCCTCGCCACGGCGAGTCTTCGCTTCCCAAAGGGGCACTACGTGTCGCTACGACCTGCGTTGGCGGATCGTGTCGCGGATCGATTCCACCAGAATCAAACCCACGCCGACGACCAGAAGAATATCCGCGACATTGAACGTAGGCCAATGGAACCAGTTGATATGAATTTCGATGAAGTCGCGGACTTGCCCGACGCGGGGGCTCATATCGCCGGGGAAGGTTACTCGGCTAAAGAGTCTGTCGTATGCGTTTCCCATGGCTCCGGCGAGGACCATCGCCAGCGCGACGTGCAGCAGCCGTTGCCGGCGGGACGACGTTGCGAAAAGCACCATCACCGCCACGACCGCCAGGGCTGTGGCTGCCAGTACGGACCACGGCGGAGCGCGAATTCCGAAAACGATTCCCGGATTGGTCGAGAGGCTGATTTTCAGCACGCCGTCAATAACTGTCGCCGATTGGTTCGGCTCATTGATCACCGCGTCGAAGGCGTAATGTTTGCTGAGAAGGTCGGCGGCTACGCAGGCTGCTACGATTACGATAAAAATGATTATCGCCGAGGCGGATTTCCCGGCGGGAGACTTTGCTGCGTGAGGCCGTTCAACTTCGTTCACGACAGGCTGTTCGGTTTTGGTGTGCGCCTTGGTCAAGAGTGGGTTATCCCTGATGCGGCGGATTTTATGCCCGAGCGATTGGCCCAGACGGTTTTATTTATCTTCGAGTTCGGATTCGTCCGGCGCCTTGACCTTCCCTTCTTCGATCATACGGGCGAATTTTACCGTGTATTTCGCCCACGGTTTGGCGCGGAGCCTGGCAAGGGGGATGCGTTGACCGGTCCCCAGGCAGACGCCGTACGTCCCGGATTCGATCCTCTGCATTGCCTGATTTATCTCTTGCAGCAACGATTGTTCACTTTCGATCAGACCCAGGGTGAATTCGTGCTCGAAATTGTCCGTACCGATGTCGGCCATGTGGGTCGGCATACTGGAGAGGTTTCCGCCGTTCTTCGAGTTGTTGGAGTGTTCCTCCATCCCGTTCACGTCGCCCATCAACGTCCTGCGCTTCAGGAGAAGAGTCTCACGAAATTCATCGAGGTGTTTTTTGTCGAGCGGGCTTTTCTTTACTGCTGTAGTTTTTGCTTTCTTTTCAGGCCGGGCGGTCTTGACTTTTGGCGTTGCCTTTTTCGTGGTTTTTCGCGCAGTCTTTTTGGTTGTTTTGGTTGCGGCCTTGGTGGTTGCTGCGCGTTTTTTTCTGTGGCCGGCGGTTGCCTTCCGTCGCCCGGTGGAGGTTTTCTTGGTTTTTGCCACGTTGATGATTCCTTCTAAATCCAGTTCGTTTGTCTATTCATTCTGCCTGTTGGCAGGTGAACCTGTATCCGTGGGTTCTCCCAATCGGGTGTTGAGACATTCATTATGCCTCGGAAGCCCACGGCGTAGCCCAGCAAATATACCCGCACTTCCAGTTGATGTCAAGTGCTTGACTTTCTGGGCCGATGGATTATATTGTGTGGCGTCCTGCATTATGCGGGATGGAGTTATTATTCCCCGATAGCTCAATTGGTAGAGCGAGCGGCTGTTAACCGCTAGGTTGTAGGTTCGAGTCCTACTCGGGGAGGTTCGCCCTTCAGCGAAACACCTGTGGGGCAAATTGTACGCGAAAAACCGTCGAAACGGTCTCTGCGTATAATTCGTTGCAGCCAAGAGATATACGCGATGGGGCAGAACCGAACAACCGAGCGTTTTTCTCAACCGGTTAACCGCCGGAGAAGCATTTTGGGCCTTCTGTCCCAATACTCTCAAACTCTCCGCTCTCCGGCATCCGTCTGGTTAACAACCCTGATTGGAACGGGGTCGGGCTTTGATGTTTCATTCCCCTGCCTATCAGGGCATGATCTATGGGCATAGACGAAACAATCATTGAGCAAATCGTGCAGCGAATCCTGTCCGTCGCCCAACCTGACCGCATCATCCTTTTTGGATCGGCGGCCACCGGCGAAATGACTCGCGACAGCGACATTGATCTGCTGATTGTCGAGGCCGACCCGGGCAACACCCGAAACGAGAGCGTGCGCCTTCGGGGGCAGCTTACGGGTTTGAACTACCCCTTCGACGTCATCGTGATTTCCACAGAATGGTTCGAAGAAAGTAAAGGAGTCATCGGCGGCATCGCATACCCGGCCAACAAGTACGGGAGGGTAATCTATGAGGCCGCCTGAGCAAGTCAAGATGGAACTCGTCCGCCAGTGGCTGGCCAAGGCCGACCAAGACATCCAGGCTGGCGAAGCATTGTTGGCCGCAGACCCTCCCTTCTTGTACCCGGCCTGTTTCCACGCCCAGCAGGCGGCCGAGAAATATCTCAAGGCCCTTCTAACCTGGCACCAGATCGAGTTTCCCAAGACACGCGCCATCGAGCAGCTTCTGGACCTGCTCGAACCGACTGTTCCAGATATCGCTTCGGGTCTCAGCGATGCGGCCGCTCTGACGCCATTCGGCGTGGACATCCGCTATCCGGGCGACCAGCCGGAACCGGACTTGGAAGAAGCACGTCAGGCGATGGACCTGGCCCGGAAGGTGCGCGACGCCATATTGCCGCTGCTGCCAAGCAGTTCTGCATCGGGGCAATGATCCCATCGCCGGCCAAGCCGATCCACTACGCCATCTACACTCGGCAGTCCGTCGAAAAACCGGACACTTTTTCATTGTGCGATGCCCAGTTCATGACCTGTCGGGATTTTGCCAAGGCTGCCGGCGAACGCCACCAACGATGGATCGGCTATCGCATTGATGACGACGGCTACTCCAGCGCGACATTGGATCGGCCGGGTATCTGCCCGATATGCCGCAGGCTGCTGTCCCCTTACATCATCACAAAGCAACTGGATAAACATGCTGGGCGGGCCTATCGGTATTACCGCTGCTGTTCCACCGCCGCCGGCCGGTGGCCATGCAAAGGCATTCAGTTCTCAGCGTGGGACATGGAACAGGTTGTCCGGGATATTTGCCTGCCAACTTGAACTTGTTAATTGCGTTTGCGAATGACGGTCTGCACGCTTGGCTGCAGCGGCTGGATTACTGTCATCATTGGCCGCATAGCATGCTGGACCGGATGAGGCCGCGGGCGTCATCCAGTCCAGCAGGTCATTTCCGCACGCTGCCGTATTTCAGCCCGCCGCGCTCCCAGATGATCTTCCTGGCTGGCGTAACCTCAATGGCCCGGCGAAAGCTTGCGATCAGCGTGTTGCCGTTGGGCAGGCGGTACGCGTCGCACGGGAGCCGTTCGGAGAACTCCCACACGATCTTCTTGTCCGGGGACACCTCGATTACCCGGTGCTGCTGATACTTGGTGATCAGCGTATTGCCGTTGGGTAGCCGCTGCGCGCTGTAGGCTAAGCCGGCGTATTCCCAGACGGTCTTGCCGTCGCGTGTGAACTCAGCCGCGCGATTCTGATAGGCCACCAGCGTGTTGCCATTGGCCAATCGCTGAACGCCGCGCGCCCGTCCACCGAGGTTCTTTTCCCAGACGATCTTCTTGTCGCGGGTAACCTCGATGGCGCGCGAGCCAGTGAAGTCGGCGATGAGGACATTGCCGTTGGGCAACTGCCGTGCGTCCATCGCATACGCGTTGTATTCCCAGACGATCTTACCTTTGCGACTAATCTCCCACACCTTACCCCTACCGAACCTCCCGGCCGAACAGACCAGGACGTTGCCGTTGCGAAGCTTCTCGGCGTGAAATATGACGTGAGCGCTATAGCTCCAGACGACTTTCCCCTTTCCGTCCAGTTCCTCCACCTTATTGTGATGGCCGTAGGCCACCAGCGTGTGGCCGCGCAGGTACGAGCGTTCATGCAGGTGCCGGCGGAGGGGGATGCGTAACGTGACTTTCTCGCCGTTCTCGGCCAGCCAGGCCTTCCACGCATCGTGCTGTTTCGAGCGTTTCGCGGCGTCGGCGTAAGTGTAGAAGGCCAGCTTGTCGTTGCCCGTCAGCGCGGCCAGGGCAAAGTACGCCTCAACGCGGATCGCCGGCGTCGCATCGGCCATCAGACGGTGCAATGCCGCCAGCGACTGCCGGTCGCCCAACTCGGCCAACTGGATCGCCGTCAGCAGACTCACGCGTGCGTCCTTGTCCTTCAGGAGCGGCCTGAGTTCGCCGACGGCTTTAGCCTTCAGCACCGCCGCCAGGCCCATCACGCCGGCTTGGCGCACGTGCGGATCGGCATCCTTCAGGAGCGTTCGCAGCAGGTCCACATCCTGCCTTCGCGCGCTGGCCGCTACGGCACGAACCGCCGCGGTCAGCAGGTTGTTGCGCTCGCACATGGGCATGGCGGCGAGAATCTCGCTCACCAGACCGGGAAGTTTCTTCAGCCGGACCACTTGGAAGACTGCATTCAGGGTCGTTGACAGTTGGCCCTTTCGCTTGGCGAGCACTGTCTGCGCCCGGATCTCAACCTCCAGGTCGCCGCATTTGGAGGCATCGCGAAGCTCTGCCAGCGGAAGCCACGGCATCGCCATAAGCTCTTTGGTGGCGCTCTCACGCTCGACCCAGCGCTGGCTGCCCAGTTGACGGATCAGCTCCTTGACGCGCTTCTTCTGCGCCTCGGAGGGGTGAAGGCCCTGAAAGTACTTGCGCAGCGCCTCGGTTGTGGCCTCAAGGTCCCGTGTTTTGAGGATCTCAACGTACGGTCTGGTCTCTTGCTCGGGCGACGGGCTCGCCGGAGCCGTGGTCGCGGCCTTGGCGGGCGTGATGATCGGCGAGACCTTCTGCTTGGCCCACGTCGGCGCCGCGGCCGCCAGCAGCACCGCAATACTCAACAACAGCATCGATACCGCTGGCGTTCCGGGTCGCTCCTTGTCCGCGGGTTTCGCGTGTCTTCCCATTGGATTGCCCCTTATCCACAGTATCCGGCGGCATTATCCACGAATGCATGCGTACGCGTTAATGAAAATCCGACTACCCAGTATCTGCGCATAATGATTCTCCAAGGTTCGACCTATAACATTAGACGCCGCAGCCCCACCTTTGTTCCAGCATATTTCAACCACTCTACCCTATCCGTAGCCCGATGCGCACGCATGGCTCACCCTGAAGGGCGACCAGGCGAAACCGCTCTCCAATTTTGACCACCCCAATCTCATAGGAATGGGCGGAGGGGACCTCATCGATTTTGCCGTCCTTGATCTTACCCAACATGTACTCCCTCCAGCGGTCCGCCGCATCCTGAAGTGCCCCCGTAGTGCTCTTGATCTGCTCTTCTGAAGGCGGCCCTTCCGTAGGCAACTCAATGACGCGCCTGGAGATGCCGATGTCTCCGACCACTTCTTCCATGGTAGTGGTCTCTATAACCCTGCCGACCTCTTTCGCCAGTTCCCATCCCAACCCCGTAGCGACTGCCGGCGGGACACCGTACATGAACTTGAAATTGGGATCGACGTTGTATGGTTTGATCTCGGCTGCACATCCCTGGGCGAACAATGCGGTGCATCCGTCATACCTGTTCTCAATAATCTCCTGGGCGAAACCAGGGTAATCGTTGCCTATAAGAGGGCCGCCTATGGCGCTGGCATGACAGGCATAACTCATCACTACCGCCTTGACGCCCCCGTCGAGGTTAACCGCCCTTAACCGCTTAACCGTTTCCCCCTATTTCCAGTAGTTGCTCCAGGTTCAGCGAAAACCGCATAATGATATCCCAATTATCGTCAACAATGTCTTGCATGTGGGTCAGATTGTTCCGAAGGCGCTCGACGTTTTTCAAGGCTTTGGTGGCCTCGTTCCGCGACGCAAAACCGAACTGCTGTCGTATTTCGGGATTCTGAAACAGGATGCGTCCCTTGTCGGCGAAGTAAAGGCAATCAATGAGTTCGACTCGCTGATGTCGTCGCCGTCGTTCCTGCTGGAAATCGACGGCTTTTTCAACCCGGGCTTCGGTCAACAAGGGGCGCCACTTTTCCTTGGGGTAGTGCTCCTCAATCAGGCGACCGAACGCCGTTTCGATCAGTGTTATCACGCCGAACAACCACATGCGAGCAGCGGGTTTTTCGATGTCCTGCCGCGTTACAATTCCGGCGACCGTCCCCAGTTCCGTAACGAACACGTGAGTCAAATCGTCCAGTGCCGTGATCACCAGGTGCATCGGCGTAGCGCCTTCCATCACCAGTGTCCCGCTGAATGGCTGAATGTATTGTCCGCATGGACCCTGGTGCAGATCACCGACCGAAACGTATCCTGCGGTAACGCCACTCTTCCGCACGCCGACGACGTCGAAATCCCGCCGCTTCATGAACTCACGTGTGCTGCGGGCGGTCCTGTCGTCATCGAATGAAACCAGCGACTCCGCTATGTCGATAGCCGTAAATCCAGACTTGAAAAACCGCTTCATCACCGCATGAGACGGATTGTTCCAGTCCATCGCCTTTACTCCCTTGTCATTTCAATCAGTATCATCGCAGTAGTTACTGGCCACTGAAGTGGCCAGTCCTCGGCTACCTTTGAGTTACTTCCACCCACCTCGGCTTGTCCGTCATTCCCGGAAGGACGAACAAGACCGACCCGTCCGGCAGCCTCACCAGGTTCCGCAAGGCCAAGCCTTCGGAATTGGCCGAAACGGTTGATTTTTTCCGCTCCCCCAGCCCCGAAACGCGAATTACCGCATCGGCAACACCCCCAGCCGGAGGAATAATCTGGAATCGGCAATGCCCATTCTTCGCCCGCAGACGATAGCAGCCTCGTGACCGGTCGAATCCGTCGCCGGAACCACACTCTGTTTCGTCAAGCCGGCCTACACTGACTTTTATTAGCCCCGGATGCGCGAAATTGGCTTCGAATATCTTTTTCTTTTCCGTTTCGGGCGCGATCATAAAATGCCATCGTCCGGCAAGTCCGGCAAATTTTCGCACATGCTTTACCTTCCCCCTGCCGCCGTCGGAGAAGACCGAAGCCGCCGGCGAGGTTATCCGCACCGTCGAGATATTCTCGCCCCCTGCATTATTCAACATCACGTCCGTTATCCACCGCCCATCCCGATAGAACGTGTATTCCCAGCGGATTCGTCTGACTGACAGGCTCAGCCACTCGCCGGCTTCGGTCGGGAAATACCACGTATTAGCCAAGCGGAGGCGAATGGAATTATGCTCCAGAATTTCCACTTCTCCCACCCTGCGTCGGCCCATCGGGTAAATAGGGGACGCTAACCTGTTTTTGCCTGACAAACGGTCTTGAGGATGTGTATCCGAGGACTGACGAGGCAAAAACAGGTTAACGTCCCCTATTTTCCCTAATTCCAAAAGCGCCTGATTCGCGCCGAGTCGCCACAGGCCATCGTCGCATTGTTTTATCTCAATGGGATTGCGACGGTGCGGCAGGTGCAGTGTGTAGTCCAGGCCATTCTTGGCAAGGCGCATCTCCCGCGAGGGATGCTGCGCACCTTTTGGCATCGGTTCGATATCGCGTCGGTTGTCTATCAGCATTATGTCGTCGATATTAATCCGCACAGGTTCGGTCGAGTCGGAAAACCACAACCCGATAGAACGCACGCCGCGAGACTTGAAATCCCCCATCGCCTTGAGCCGCTGGAGGTCTATCAGCACGCTGTTCCATCCATCCCGAAGCAGCACGGGAAGAGACTCCCACCCCGCGCGATCGGTGGAAATGCGGATTCTCATATCGTCGCGGATTCCCCGGCTATAGATCGACAGCATAAGAAGGGTGTATTCGGAGAAGTCGTGCACCTGGGGTATGCGGTATTCCAGTTTCGCCCCCGGCCGAAGAGATACTTCCATCGCCCCGGAGCCTGTTCGGGTGATATTGACCACGAATTTTTTCTCTCCCGCGTCGCCGGCAGGAAGGATGGCGAAATGCTCCACCTGGCGGAACCCCTTGCCCAGCATCGGCGAATCCTCAAAATCCGCCAGCGAGATGAAGCGCCCTGTAGCCGTTTCGGCATATGCCTGTTTCTGCTGGACGGGCAGAGGCTGGAGGTAGAACTCATCTTGGTTCTTCGCTTCGGGCTGGTCTTTGGACCGCCAGAAGGCGACGGAATCGCATCCTGCCGCCGCCAGTATCAGAATCAGGACCACCTTCGCTGCGTTCTTCATAGACATAGATACGATATTATCGCCCTTGCCTTTACCAAACCAGTTGATTCTCCGATTGGACAGAATGAGTGTGTGACTAATTTTCCCGGCATTTTATGAAAGTTTGCAGTTTCGACAATTGCGGAGCGACAAGGCGGTAATTATTGCGGATTGCGGATTGTGGATTGCGGATTCCATGCACTCGCTGATTTGTTGGAATCCTCAATCCGCAATCCTCAATCCGCAATTGGTATAAAATCGCCAATAAATTTTTTGATTAAATATCGAGAAAGGGGGTTGTCAGCATTTAATGAGAAGATATAGTCTGCGCCATTTGACTCCAATAGCGGAGGACAATTGCGATGCCTGTTGAAATTGGCGAATTAACGTTTCTGGAACAGTTGGCCAAACAGTTCGATATTCCAGTGCCGGAGCACCTCGCTGCCGACGCGTCGCGCAGCGAGATACGTTCGGCTTTGGAACGCTGGGGCGGAAGGGGGATAGTCAAGCCCGACATACTCGCAGGCAAGCGTGGAAAGGCCGGAGAAATCTCCGTCGTTACCACCGCGCAGGAGGCGATGAGGAAACTCAAGCTGGCAACGACGGTGGAAATCAAAGGCCGAACCGCCAGGACCGCCTACATTGCCCAGTACATCCCGTCCGAGCAGGAAGTCTATACCGCCATTACCTACGATTCGCGCTGGCTGGGCCCGTCGTTCACTATCTCCATGACCGGCGGGGTGGACGTCGAGCAGATCGGCGACGCAAAAAAGAAAACCATACCCATCGACATCTTCAAGGGTCTGGACGCATACCAGGCCTCCGATATGCTCGGATCACTGGGATGCCCGCAAAAACTCATAAGCCTCCTGTCGCGGACGTTCGTGAGTTTCTGGGATATGTTCATCACCACCGGAATGCGTATGGCGGAAATCAACCCCTGGCGGATTACGCCGGACGGAAAAATATACGCCTGCGACTTCAAAGGCGTCTTCGACAACAGTAATTACCGGTTCGGCGAGTATGGCCGAAACCTTCCGGAGTATCCCGAAGGAAAAACGGAACTGGAAGAAGACATGGCCGAGTGGGACGCCGCCAGTCATCGTGGTCAGGCACATGTAGCCGACCTCGATGGTAAAAAAGTCCTTCCGATACTCTTCGGCGGCGGTGCCAGCACGATTATCATCGAAACGCTTCTGGAATACGGCGGCGATCCGATATTTCTTTCCGATTTCGGAGGGAACCCGCCCTACGACCGGATGTACGGTACAATCGAGCGATGCCTCAAACACAAACTCGCGGACGCGTCACTCCTGCTGATCCTCGGAGGTAAAGCCAACAACACGCTGATCGACGTAACGTTCCAGGCAATTTCCGACGCGCTTCGGGACTATTGCGAACGCAACGGACCTGTGCAAATCCCCGTCGTCGTAGGTCGAGGCGGACCCAGATTGGTCCAGGGAATGCTCACGTTGCGAAAAACACTCGAAGACCTGAAGATGCCTTACGTTATGTTCGGACCAGATACTCCAATTACGCTCGTAGCAGAATACGCCGCGAGACTCGCCGACGTCGCAGGGCGCAAATCGCTCAACGACGCTCACGACAAGCCGTTCGACAATACTCACGACAGGCCGTTCGACAATACTCACGACAGGCAGGAGCAGAAGATATGAGGGCCAAGACACTTTCGGACCTGCTGAAGGAATCCGACCGCATAGCCGTCAGCAACATTACCGGACGAGAGGCATCGAAGGTTTCAATAGATTCTCAGTCCTATTGCAACAACATCGTCGGTGGATGGGCGCTGGGTAAAGGCGGACAGAAAATCACCTGCGGAAAAGGCGACGACATCCCCGTCTTCGCAAACTGCGCCGACCTGATGAAGGGCCTGCCGCCGGAAAAACACCCCAACAAAATCGTAGTCTATTCGCCCCCGCAAGCGGTATATGGCGACGTGAAAGAGGCAATCACTTACGGCGCGGGACAAATCGAAACAATCTTCGTAATCACCGAGCACGTCTCGGTGGAAGTAACCGCCAAGATTCACAATCTCGCCGAAGCAGCCGGTATCGACCTCATCGGATGCAACACGCTTGGTATCATCAACGCCCACGACCGCATCCGCGTCGGAGCCGTCGGCGGGGACGACCCGGACGAGAGTTTCACACCCGGAAGCGCGACGATCGTCTCCAACTCCGGTAACATGGTCAACACAATCGCCTCGTATCTGGCTTCTGCCGGTATCGGAACATCCTTCGGAATCTCCACCGGAAAAGACACGCTCATCCTGACGCCTCTGGCCGACCTGCTGCAACTGGCGCAGAAGGACAAAAACACCAAAGCGGTAATTTTATATGTTGAACCGGGCGGACTTTACGAAGCCGAAGCGCTGGAACTGGCGCGTTCCGGCGGATTCACCAAACCGATGGTGGTTTATGTAGCCGGGGGCGCGCTGGAGGGGAAATCGGTTTCCCTCGGGCACGCCGGAGCCGTCGTTGAGGGCGGCGCGACAAGCGCATCGGCAAAGGCGACGGCATTCGACGAATACTTCGGTATCGAACCGCTCGATATCGACAAACGCTATCGCAAAACCGCTGAACTGGTCTCGTCCCTGAAAAGGGGAATCAGGGTCCGAAGCCTGCACTACATCCCAGCGGCGACGCAGTTGGTATTCCGTCTGCTGGGCATTGAACGCGATACGCCGGTGAAACGAAAAATGGTTCTGAATCCGTGGTTCGTCAACATGCAGGACTGGGGAAAGAGAATACCCTCCCGCCTGATCCTCACTCCGGGAAAGGCTCCCGAACCATGGGGAGGGCAATTCAGAAGGTTGATAAAGTCAGAACTCGGCGCAAGCCCAAGCCGACGAGCTATGAAAAACCTCTCGCACGCATCGTCAAACGACGGTGAAGTTACTCGCATCCATGGCCGGGACCTCCCCGAACTGATGGCAAAACGCTCATTCGCCGAAGCCGTCATCCTCTACTGGACCGGAGAGGAAGCCGCCAGAGATTTCGAGCCTAAACTCGTCGAAATGTGCCTCATCGCCGCATTGACAAACGGGCCTGGAACAATATCGGCACAGGGCGCGAAACTATCGGCGTCTGCCGGTAACTCGCCCAACACCGCGATGATTGCGACACTGGCGGCAATAGGCGACTTCCACGGCGGGAACGGAAAACTGGCTGTCAAATTCCTCGCCAATGTCTTCAGGGAAACGCCCCTGATCGACCCCTACGACCCGGACCACGGGCTGGACATCGAGGCAATGGCGCTGGAAACAGCCAGGAAATTCAAGAAAACAAAAGACGACAAGAAAGAAGCCGGCCTGGATTACGAACGCATCCCATGCCTGGGCCACCCCATATTCAATACGAAGGAAGTCAACTACGACCCGCGCGAGCGGGTTATCTCGGCATACTTGGCCGAAAACGGGATTTACAATGTCTTCCTCGATTTCTATCACAAACTCGCCGCTGCGATGCTCGAAGTCGGAGCCGCCACGAAAATCTGGGCAGTCAACCTCGATGCGGCGATAGCGACGGTTTGGATGGGAATCGCCTGGCCACGTCTGCGCGACAGGTCTATTACATTCAATCGCGCCGCTGATCTTGCCTTCCTCGGATTCGCACTGGGACGGGTCGCCGGTGGAGCCGGGGAATACCTCGACCACCGCGACTTCGGAACACCGATGGACATGCGAATCGGCACAAAAGACACAACCGCCCTGACCACCCCAAAACCACTGGGAAAACCGTAGGAAGAAGGGCTAGGCACTGTCTGAAAAATAGTTTTCAGCCGCAGAGCGGCGTCTTTCTTTGCCACGGGAGGAAGCCCGTGGAAAATATCCGGGCCGAATCCAGCCCCATAGGGGCGTCTTAATTTAATCGCAACCTACTGCGACAATAGCATTAAGGCGCCCCGCTGGGGCTTGAGAAAACACGCATCTCCAGCCCCCAGGCTTCCGCCTGGGGCTAAGAAAGACGCCGCTCTGCGGCTAAAAAAACTACTTGTCAGACAAAGCCTGGCACTCCGTAACGGATTAATTTCAGGGTGCCATGCCTTCACGCGAAGCGGGTAGGCATGTTCACACCCTTCACTTCGTTACGGGCGAGAACATGGCACCCATCATTTTGGATGTTACGGACTAATAGCATCCTCCTCAACCTGCACTGCCCCCCAAAAAACCGCCGAATAACTCATGGATGCCGTGGCCGCATAAGCAACGTGGATAATTAACTCAAAACCGCTGAACCAATCGCCGAGCTTGGCGTCTAATACAATAGCCTGATGAAAATCGATTGAGATATACTGTAATTGGTCAGCATGCTTCATGTAAGGAGATTAGAGTGACGAGGCTACCATTGAAATATCTCGTGTTGCTAATAGCGGTGCTGCCAAGTTGCGACAAAAAGGATACGCAAGACCGTACGTTGCCTCATGAGCGGACTGTTTCGAGTCAACCCACCTCGGCCCCGGTAACATTGCATAGGATCAGGATCAGGCTGGTGAGCTTTACGCAATTCCCAGGCCGTTATCGTTGCGGTGACTGGGAACACGAGGTCCGCTTAGCAACGACCCGGGCCGAGGTAAGCGTGAGCGCATACGAACTTCTGATTCGCTATCGAGGCAAAGTGGTTACGCCGGGCGGCCATTGCGACTTTGTTCGGACGCCTTGGGGCGCCGCCCGCTCGCTGGGGGGCAGATGGATTCCTCCAGGATGCAGCCTAGGGGGACGATTTGAAATGCTGTCCTTGACGAGTGACGAGTTGGCACGTGGCAAGGATATTACACCCCCAGGAGCGAGTGTTGAACAAGCAAATCGTCCAACAAAGCAGGATCGGTTGACGGACTGTCTGCTGGCATTAGAGCATCCCGCCCGTTGGGTACGGATGGATGCCGCCCGTCACCTCGGCAGACTGGGGCCGGAAGGTAAGGGCGGTGTCGAAAAAATCGCGGAGATGTTGAAGACCGCCGGACCGGACAGCCATGAAATTGTCATGCTGGTTACGCTGATAGAGGCGTTAGGGCGGATTGGCCCGGATGCTCGGTCGGCTATGAGCCTGATCAAACAGTTCTCACGCCATCGAGACCCAAACGTGCGTGCCGCCACGATATGGGCGGTTACTCGCATCACCGACTTCGAAACCGATGCTCAACCATTTTGCGCCGGGATGCTCGGCGATCCAGATGAAAGCGTTAGAGCAGCAGCGAAGTCGGCGATGGCACATATCCGTGAGAAGAACCCGCCGCCGGAGCCGGTGAATAAACCGTAGGAAGAGAGGCAAGTATCAGGGCATGGTCCATTCACTGACGGATTCGTGGCGTCTGGCGGACATCTTTGGCTTCTAATCTGGCGCGGGCCAGGCGGACTGCATCGTGCAATTTCTTGCGCAGCAGATCGCGCGGAGGAAGTTCGGTCATGTAGGCGGCCACACGGATTCCGCTTCGACCAAGCCGGAGCAACTCGACATGCTCGCTGGACTTCCCCGCACAAAGGATCAAACCAATGGGCGGTTCCTCATGCTCCTGTCGCTCGTTTTTATCCAGCCAGCGGAGGTACAGTTCCATCTGACCCTTGTCGCCGGCCTGAAAACGACCCAGTTTCAGATCAATGGCTACCAGACGCCGCAGTTTTCGGTGAAAGAAAAGCAGGTCGATATAGTAATCCTCGTCATCGACGGTAATACGTTTCTGGCGGGCAAGGAAGCTGAAGCCCACGCCCAATTCCAGGATAAACGCTTCCATCTCGCGCAGGATCGCCGATTCGATGTCTTTCTCGCTGTACGTGTCCTTCAGGCCGAGGAAATCGAGGAAGTATGGATCGCGGAATACCAGGTCGGGCGTGAGCGTGTCGCCTTCCCGCAAATCAGCCAGTTCCTGCTTCGCCAGTTCAGCGGGTTTCTTCGATATGGCCGTCCGCTCGAAGAGCATACCGCTGACCTTCTTGCGGAGAGTGCGCACGCTCCACCGCTCAATTCGGCACATTTCAGCATAGAACTCACGCTGGAGGTCGTCTTCGAGAGGGATGATGGCAACGAAATGACTCCAGCTCAATTGTCGTGACAGTGTAACGACAATTCGTTCTGACGAGAAACACTCCGCAAACTGTATCATCCTGCGAAGATTCTTGTCGGTGAATCCGTTGCCATAATCCGCGACTAATTGTGCAGACACTGTCTGCACAATCTCCCGTCCGTACTCGGCGCGCTCATCTTTCAGGATGTCCTTGCGAATTCGCCGACCGACCTCCCAATAGAGCACGACCAGGGCGGAGTTGACCGACCTGCCTACCGCCTCGCGGGTCTGCTCGATTAATGAGCGAAGATCACGAACGAGACCCGTGGGCGCTTTGCGGGAATCTGTAAGAGATTTCTTCTTAACACGGACAATTTGCTTCTTGTTTGATTTACGGGCCAAGATTGCTCTCCTTCGATATGGGAGATACTATCGAACTCTCATCCTCGCTTCAACAACCCTCTGTTGATCCGAATCGGAACAAAAGACACAACCGCACTAACCAGCCCAAAACCACTGGAAAAACCGTAGGACGGACTCTGTGCCCTTACGCCATTCTTATTTTGTATTATATCGCCGATTAACGTCTATAATGGTGCATGAAAGGACAAACGATATGGTAGTGAAGGATATTGCCAGGAACGTTATCGACGCGCTTCCCGATCAGGCGAGCATGGACGATATTATTCATGCCCTGTATGTCAACGCCAAGTTTGAGCACGGCGAACGGGAAATTCGTCAAGGCCAGGGCGCCCCCCACGAGCAGGCCAGGCAAAGCGTTCCTTGCACCGTTTTGGATTTTGGCGCCCGACCGGACGGCGAGATGGACAATTCGGAGGCATTCGGTAAGTTCATCGACGCCCTTCTCGAACGGGGCGGCGGGACGCTGTCCATACCCGACGGCGTGTACAGCCTGGGCGAGACCCTCAGCCTTCCACCCGGCGTAAGCCTGCAACTGACGCCCGGCGCGACGCTCCGCGCAATGGACGGCTTCAAGGGCGATGCCGTGGTGGAAACAAGAGTTGCCGACGAGTTTTACGAGGACCAGAGCATTCGCGGCGGGACGATTGACGGAAACAAGCAGGAACTTATCGGCCTGCGGGTCCCGAAGGCCAATCGCGTCTTTATCGGAGACATGCTGATTCAGAACGCCCTGACCAAGGGCCTGCATATCGGCGTTGATGGGCACTACTACGAGGTTAGCGTTGCTAACGTCCGCTGCCGCGTCGCTCCCGGCGTGAAGGCTGCGCCAGGAAGCATCGGC
>JAUVIQ010000231.1 GCA_030592655.1 Planctomycetales bacterium
AAGGGATCGCCGACGTTGTTGACGGGATAGTGCATGAAGCGAAACAACTCCGAGTAGTCCAGATCGCCCGTGCATGGATAGCCAATCAACAACCTGTATTGTTCCTGGATATACTCATACAGGTCGTCCAGGCGTTTCCGGTCTTGAGATGATAGTGTGTTTTCGCTCATGGATTTCCGAAGGAATCATAACTTGCAACCGCCGGCTGAATCAAGAAAATCAACAGGGGCGTTCCTTGTTATGGTAAAATCAGCGGGTAAAAATGGTTGCGAAAGATCGACAACATTCGTCAAAAATGCTGTTTCGCTTCAGCCTCTACGGCTTTCTGAAGAACCAGCGATATTTTGACCCTTTTCTGATCCTGTTCTTCAGGCAGGCGGGGTTGAGTTTTACCACCATCGGATTTCTTGTCGGCTTCCGCGAATTGCTTATCAATTTGTTCGAGGTTCCCAGCGGGGCTTTGGCGGACCTCTATGGCCGGCGGCGGTGCATGATTTTCAGTTTCTGCATGTATATCGTCTCCTTCGCTGTCTTCGCTTTCTCGACGGAGGTATGGCATTTCTTCGCGGCGATGGGTCTGTTCGCGCTGGGCGACGCATTTCGGACCGGTACTCACAAGGCAATGATCTTCGGCTACCTGCTGCACGAAGGCAGAAGCGATGAAAAAACCAAATACTACGGCACGACGCGATCGTTCTCGAAACTCGGCTCGGCAGTTTCGGTCGTCATCGCCTCGGCGATTGTGTTCATCGCAGCCGGTTTCCAAGACGGCAGCGGATTGAGGATATACAGATACCTCTTCGCCGTCAGTATCGTGCCGTACGTCATCAGCCTGATTAACTTTGCCGGTTATCCCGAATACCTCGATGGTTCCGTCGAGCGGACGATTTCATTCCGGCAGGTCTTCAGCCATCTTTTCCGCGTCGGTAGAGACGCATTGAAAACCTCCCGCCTCCGCAGGTTGATGGTTGAGTCGGTGGGGTTTGAAGGCACTTACAAGGTTGCCAAGGATTATCTCCAGCCGATTATCAAGGCGGCTGCCCTGTCGCTTCCGTTATTGATGGGTCTTGGGGACATTCAGCGGACGGCAGGATTGATACTGGTTGTTTATGTCGCGCTTCATCTGCTTGAGAGCCTTGCCTCTCGCCGGAGCGATGTCGTTCGCCGTCGAGCAGGCGGGTCCGAAGGCGGCGCGAGGTTCCTGTGGTGGGCGAATCTGTTCGTTTTCGTCGCTATTGCCGCTGGGCTTGGGCTTGACTGGTGCGTTGGATCGACGGGCGCTTTTATTGGGTCAGCCGTTGCGATTGTCGGGTTCGTTGCCCTGGCGGCGGTTCAGAACCTCTGGCGTCCGATCCAGGTTGGTCGGCTCAGTGCCGCCGGCGCATCGGCTGAAACTGCGACACTGTTGAGCATCGAATCGCAGGCAAAGAGCATCCTGGCTGTGGTTATCGCCCCGCTGCTGGGTCTGGCGGTGGATTATCTCGGTTCTATCGACCAGCCTTGCGGCAAAGGCGCCGCATTTATTCCGGTTGCGCTGACGGGAATACTGATTACCGCAGCGGTGCTCGTCTTTTGCAAAGTGAAGAAATCTTCACAATCGTCCGGCGAGGATATACAATCATCCCTCGCCGATACCGAATCCTGATACGAGGTTTTAAATCATGGTAGAACATCAAAAACGTGTGGTTATTTTTCCCGGTACGTTCGACCCTATAACCAACGGGCATCTTGACGTAATTCAGCGAGGACGGAAACTCTTCGACGAACTCATCGTCGCCGTGGGGACCAATCCCGAAAAGCAGACGCTCTTCGACTCGGATGAACGCGTCGAACTGATCCGCAAGGTGCTGGTCGATTATCCTGACGTTCGCGTGGAAGCGTTCGACGGGTTGACCGTGGATTTCGCCATGAAGATCGGGGCTGAAGCCATTCTGCGAGGCATCCGGAACAGCAGCGACCTCCAGTTCGAGTTCCAGGTCGCATTGACCAACCGGGTTGTCGCGGGTGTCGAAACGGTCTTCATTATGACCAACCCGGACTTTGCGTTCACATCTTCATCACTGATAAAACAAATAGCCTCGATGGGAGGCGATGTGTCAGCCCTGATCCCCCCGCCGGTAATCGATGCCATCCTGAAAAAACGCAACGGAATCATCAGCAACGATCAACACCTGGAAGAAACGGATTAGAATATCGAATATTGTGCGTAGCACCACTACGTGGAACAAGGAATGTCGAATTTCGAAGTAGAAAAAACTCCCCCTCAAAGACAGATTGTTTCTTTTACTTCGAAATTCAAAATTCTCTGTTCCACGTAGTGGTGCTACGCACATTATTCGACATTCATCTTTATCGGTAAAAAAAAGACGGTATCAGGGGAGGGGGGCCTGACACCGTCAAATAACTCGGCCAATGGAGGGAGATCGGCCGAGGAGCCTCATGTTTGTTCGCTGTGCTTCCACTCCTATACTACCTTTTTATCACCAAAAGGAAGTTTTGTCAAGCAAAAAAAACGTAATTTTCACCGATTTTCTGAAACGTTTCCGGCAAGTCGGTCGGCATATTTCAACCAGCAGTCTCGTAAAGTCCCCGCTTGCGGATGTAATCTATTACAGCATCAGGTGTTAGGTATTTTACTGTCTTCGCCTGCCCCAGTCGGCGACGAATCTGCGTGCTGGAAATATCAATCAGCGGCGTCGAAACCACGTCGTCCGACAGGCAGGAGACCTGCTCGGCGGAGAAATGCTCCCGCAGACCGGCGAGCACATCCGGGACGCGTTGGCTGTAAGGAGGACGAGCGGCTGTGATGATTCGCGCAATTTCAATCACTTCGCCGGCCCGATGCCACGTCGGAAGGTCCTCAAGCATATCAGCGCCGATAATCCAGTGCAGTTGTGCATCCGCACCATACAGGCTACGAAGCGACATCAGCGTATCGAATGTATAACTAGGCCCGCCACGTTGCAACTCGACGTCTCTCACGTCGAACATCTCCGAACCGGCATCGGCCAGGCGAACCATCTCTATGCGGTCGTCGGCAGGGACGGACTTATGTCGGGCATCGCCCTTGTGCGGGCCTAGCATTGCGGGCATGAAAATAATCTTCTCGAACTCGAAGTGTTCAGCCACCGCCCGCGCGGTAATCAAATGCCCGTGATGGATCGGGTCGAACGTACCACCGAAGATGACAATCTGTTCAGCCATTGGATTTACCCATCAGGTCGTCCACGTCTGTAATCGGTCCGGCAGGTTTTCCTGCGACGCCGTCTTTTTCGGCAGCGTCGGTAACGGCGCTCGCGACGGCGGGTGCGACGCCCGGCTCGAACGCCGACGGGATGATATAGTCGCTGCGAAGTTCGTTTTCGCCGACTATCGACGCAATCGCCTCGGCGGCTGCGATCTTCATGCCTTCGGTAATGCTCGACGCCAGGCAGTCCAGCGCGCCTCGAAAGACGCCGGGGAACGCGAGAACGTTATTAATCTGGTTCGGATAATCGCTCCGTCCCGTCGCCATCACCGCTACATAGGGCAGCGCGTCCTCAGGCTGGATTTCCGGGTCGGGATTCGACATTGCGAAGACGATTGCGCTATCGGCCATTCGTTTAACGTCATCGACGCCCAGCGTACCGGGCCCCGAAACGCCGATAAATACGTCCGCACCGGAAATCACGTCCGACAACGATCCTTTCAGACCTTCGGGATTGGTGTATTCGGCGTACTCCTGCTTGGCTGGGTTCATGTGCTCGTCCCTGCCCTTGTAAATCGCCCCCGCCCGGTCGCATCCGATGATATTGCCCACACCGGCAGCCAGGAGCAGTTTCGTGCAGGCCACTCCGGCAGCGCCAACGCCGCCGAAAACGATTTTCAGAGAGGCGAGGTCTTTGTCCACGATTTTCAGAGCGTTTCTCAAAGCCGCCAGGACGACAATTGCTGTTCCGTGCTGGTCGTCGTGGAAGACGGGGATGTCGAGTTCGTCTTTGAGTCGCTGCTCGATCTCGAAGCATCGCGGAGCCGAGATGTCTTCAAGGTTAATCCCGCCGAAACTCGGCGCGATGGCTTTGACTATCGCGACGATTTCGTCCGGCTCGTGCGCATCCAGGCATATCGGAATGGCGTCCACGCCGCCGAACTGTTTGAACAGAAGGGCCTTTCCTTCCATGACCGGCATCGCCGCCAGCGGACCGAGATCGCCCAAGCCGAGGATCGCACTGCCGTCGGTTACGACATCCACGGTGTTACACCTTATCGTGAGTCGGTATCCGCGCTGTGGGTCTTCGCCGACTGCC
>JAUVIQ010000166.1 GCA_030592655.1 Planctomycetales bacterium
GGTCTTGATGCCGACGTGGTCCGTCGTGTCGTGAACATGGTTTCCGCCGCCGAGTTCAAACGCCGCCAGGCGCCGCCGGTGCTGAGAGTTACCGCGCGCGCCTTCGGCCCCGGTCGGCGGATGCCCATCGCCTGCCGACGTGATTTCGATTGAGCAAGAAAAGGGGTGGCACGGTCAAGCGGAACGAAGTGGAGCTTGGCCGTGGGACCATCCGCCACGGCCAAGTTTCCGCTTCGCTTCAACTTGACCGTGCCACCCGTTGCTGGACTGACGAGAGCAAACTATGAAGGATTCTCGATACGGGGAATTTGAGCGTCTGATGCATTCCGCCCTTGAGCAGGCGCATCAGGCCGAGTCGCTTGGCGACGTGCCTATCGGGGCTGTGATTGCGCGTGACGGCGAAATAATCGCTGCTGCTTACAACCGTCGCATTATCGACGCCGACCCGACCGCTCACGCAGAAATGCTCGCCATTCGCGCCGCTTCCGATGCTATTGGCGACTGGCGACTCACTGGCTGTACGTTGGCGGTAACGTTGGAACCGTGCCCGATGTGTGCCGGAGCGATTGTCCTGGCCAGGATCGATAGGTTGGTCTATGGCGCCGCCGACCCCAAAGCCGGCGCTGTCGAAACGCTTTATCAAATCTGCTCCGACGACCGCCTCAACCATCGCGTAGAAATCACCCCCGGCATCCTGTCTGAAGAATGCAGCCGATTGCTGACGGATTTTTTTCAGCACCAACGCAAAATGGGGAAGAAGTAGGCATTGGGCATTGGCTGATTGCTGTGCGTAGCACCGCGTAGCGATACCACGTAGTGGTGCTATGCACTACGTACCACTACGTGGAAGGCTTTGAGGCGATGTCTGACTTTTCAGACAGTGCCTATTAGGGACTTGGGAAAAACGAAACCGATTTACCGGTCAACCAATCAACCAATCCGGTATTACTACATAATAATCGCTTTTACGCCCAGCGCGATGCCCATGACGGTTACCGCTATTCCGCACAGCCCATTGGCGATCCTGAAAAATGTCGGTCCGATTTTCTGTGGTCTGAGGCGGACAAGCGCAGTAATGAAAGCGAACCAGAATGTCATTCCGCATGAGACAGCCGCTACACCAAACCACATTCCCCCGCTTCCTGCCGATACGTCTGCGCCCTGAAGCCAGGCCGGTCCGACTCCCACCCACCACAGGAACGTCGCGGGGTTCAGGAATGTCAGAACAGCGCCGGTCAGGAAATCTCCCCCGACCCCCGTGCGTCGATGTCGCATTCTTTCAGCCCGAATGGCGGCCTGGACTCGTCGGGACGGAACAATCGCCTTGCGAATTATAAATAGTCCCAGAAGCAGAATGATACAGGCAGCCGGTAGTTCCACGTAATGCCGAAGCGAATCGACGTCAACATTCTCCATCAGCGTCTTACCGCCCCACATTACCAGGGCGACTTCGCAGGTTTCGAAGACCACCGATCCGATACCGACCCACATAGTCCTCGTCCAGTGCATTACCAGTCCGCGACGAATGGCAATCATATTGACCGGACCGACGACGGGCGCTGCCGCCATCAGACCCAATCCGAACGCCCATGCTAATACTAAAATACTCGGCACCTGTTTTTCTCTCCCGAAAAGTTCCGCGTATATTAGCCGCTTACGAGACAATAAAAAAGAGAGAGTCTGCAAAATACACAAATTTAGTAATTGGTAATTAGTAATTCGTAATTAGTAAAAAAAACGACACTCTGTTACCAATTACGAATTACCAATTACCAACTGTTTTTTCGATTTGCGAAGCGTTATGATGTCGGTATTGAAATTTTGAGTAGAAGGGGCGAATGAGCGTGAAACTGTCCGGTAGATCTCTGAAGAGGTGGGTTCTTGTCGGTTTGTGTCTTCTTGGTGTGGTGCTGATGCTTCCGCCGGCAGGGCGCGTGCGTGGGTTTTGTCGTCATGCGGCTCGTCCCATTCTCGTTCCGATGAGTATGTTCGGTACGTATGTTACCGTGCATCTTCGTTCGCGTATGGACGAGATGACGGTATCGTCGTCCAGCGCCGACGAGCAGTCCCAGGCCCTTCGCGGGCAGATACTACTGATGCAGCAGATGATCGAGGATCAACGCCGAGAGATTCGGATGCTCTCGAAGTGGAGCGGAAAACTCGAAGGATTCAGGTGCCGGCTGCTTCCCGCTCGCGTTATTGCCGCCGAGCCTTTGTCACTGCGTAACCGTCGGCTCATCAGCGCCGGTAATCGCAGCGGCGTCGGGCCCGGCGACCTTGTAACCACACGCCGGATAATTCACGAATCCGACTCGCCGCTGCCGGACAAACTCACCGTCCTGGGACAAAATTACGTCGTCGGATGCGTCAGTAACTCGTCGTCTGGTTCGGCTACGCTGAGGCTTGTAACGGATCCGTATTTTAAGGTTTCAGCCAAACTCTGGCGTATGGTCGAACCGGGTGGTCGGCGGACTATTTTCCTGGCTTCCAAGGCCGGCGAGGTGGAAAAGCGGATTTACGAGCACAGTGGAAAGACTCCCGGACCTGAACGCGTCGGGAATCCCATTCCCGTTGAGGCGACAGGTAACGGGCGCGAGGTTGTGCTGGAGCACATACCTTCCAATCACGGCGTGCGAGCCGGAGACGTCCTTACGTCGGACGGATCGACCGGACTGCTTCCATTCGGGCTGTGGATTGGTCGCGTCAGTCGGATCGAACGCGATAGAAACGACGCTCATTTCGTTACGGTGTTCGTGGAACCCCTTTCCGATTTGCGACGTCTTCGAAATGTATATATTGTTCTTCCTGACGGACAGGCGGAGACTCACCAACAGTGATGAGATGGTATCACTTTGCAATCCTGGTATTTGTATCTGTGGTTGGCGTTGTCGTACAATCGACGGTTGGGCAGTTGTTATGGTTTCGCACGGAGTTAGGATGGATCGGCCCTGAACTGCTCGCGGCGGTGGCAGTGTTCATAGCCTTGTATGCCACAAATGCTACTGATGCGGCATTGTCCGGGTGGATACTGGGATTCGCGGTGGACCTGACAGTCAGCGGCTCGAGCATGGGGTTGTTGGCGCTGCTGTACGCTGCCGGTTGCTGGGGGATATTCCACGTCCGGGATGTCTTTTTCCGCGACAGGGCAATGACGCAGATAATTATCGGGTTGGTTTTTTGCGTGTTTGTTTATGAATTGTGGACGGTTTATGACATTCTGGTCGGAGGAAGGGAATCCGGCGAATATTTCCGTCCCGCCCTTCAGGCATTGGGATTGTCGATTTATACTGCTGTGTTGACTCCTCTGGTCTGTGCGGTGTTGAAGCGTTTGCGAGAATTTCTGCTTCCTGCGCCGCCAATCCGTGAAAGAAGATAGCCGATGTATGAACGCCGCCTGAAAGTGTTTCTGATAGTGGTGGTGGTTTCCATATCTGTAATCGTCGGTCGGCTCGCCCATTTACAGTTGATTCAGGGTGAGCAATACCGCCGACGGGCGGGTGAACTGCTGATTTACGGTAATTTGCTTCCGACGGTCCGGGGAAAGATACTGGACCGCAGGGGGCGGGTGTTGGCATATGACAGACCCTGCTTTGATTTTTGCCTGGACTATCGCATGTTGAAGGGGCCCGGTTCGACTGTTGACGAGCGCAAGGCCTACGACCGTTGGGTCCGTGGACGGGTTCGTGAAATTCGCAATAGCGAGAAGGTCTCGGCGGAACGGGCGGAGGAGATTTTCGAGCGTCGGTGCGAGCGGACGTGGGAACTGTCAGTCGAACTGACCGGGGCGACGCGAAACGAGATATTCCGCACAGCCGAGAATGCCGTTCGTCGCGTCGAGACGATTCGCAGAGGCGTCGGCGGTCCGATTCGAGAGGAGAACCTTTCCCATGCCGTAGTTCCAGGCCTGGATGAAGCCACGGCAGTGAAGGTCCGGGCGCGTCTTGGCGAGATGGTCGGCGCTTCGGTTCGCCCATCGCATCGACGATGGTATCCGCGCGGGCACGATGCCTGCCACGTCATCGGACTGCTCAGGCCGTTAACGGGGCGGGAAGGACGACAAGCCAGAACTACGTGGAAATCCGATGTGTCTATCGAGTCCAAACTTTCCGGTAATCTTCCCGGCGACCGGGTAGGTTCCGTCGGTATTGAGAGGCTTTGCGAGGGTTTGCTTCGAGGAAGCAGGGGGTATCGCCGAGGTCGGCGAACCGGTCAGGTGCTTGATGAGATACAGGCCCGCTTCGGCTCGGACGTGCACCTTACGATCGACATTGAACTTCAGAAGGCTTTGGCTGACATCCTCGTCAGGCTCGGCAAGCTCGGCGCGATCGTGGTTCTGGACGTTCCGACAGGCGAGGTGCTTGCGATGGCGTCGCTTCCGACATACGACCTGAACACCTACCGTCGCGAGTACGACCGGCTCAGCAGGGACCAGGTTCGCCTGCCGCTGTGGGACCGTACCGTGTCGGTGCGCTATCCGCCCGGTTCGACGGTCAAACCCCTGGCTGCACTGACGGGGCTCAGTACCGGCGCAATTAAACCTGATAC
The DNA here is from genome assembly GCA_030592655.1 of Planctomycetales bacterium. GTDB lineage: Bacteria > Planctomycetota > Phycisphaerae > SM23-33 > SM23-33 > JAUWNJ01. Next base: position 4,546 of record JAUVIQ010000166.1, read on the forward strand.
GCATTTCTATTGCAGGGGTTACCTTCACAATCCGAGTGCGTTTCACTGCTGGACGTGGTGGAGGAACATGCCGGGCCACGGGTCGCTGGAGGTTGTCGGCGCGCTGGAGCGCAGTTGCAATGTATTCTTCTACAATGTCGGCGAAGAGATTAGGTTGCGCCGGCAGGTCGAGTGGTTGGGCAAATTCGGTTTCGCCGATAAACCCGGTACGCTTCTGCCGGGCGAACGCCGAGGAAGATTGCCCGACCCCCAGCGCGTTCGTAACCCGGTCGGCGAAGCGAGGTATCTTGCCATCGGTCAGGGGGAGGCGGAGGTAACGTCCATGCACGTAGCCAACGCAATGGCGACGATCGCCCGCGACGGACAGTTCCGCTCGCCGCTTCTGGTGCGAGAGTTGAAAAACAAGCAGGTTGTTCGCCCTCTTCCGATAACCGACGAACACCTCCGACTGGTGCGCGAGGGTTTATATAAGGTAGTGAATTCCCCTTCCGGAACAGCCTACAAGCATGCTCGCGATTCAGAGATTAAGATTTGCGGTAAGACGGGCACAGCCGAGACGCATCCCCGGCGTATCAGGGTCGATACCGACGGCGACGGGAGGCTGGACCGTTGGGGGCCGGCCGTTTGCACCGGCGATACCGCGTGGTTCGCCGGTTTCGCACCGTATCGGAATCCGCGAATCGCTTTCGTGGTGATGGTTGAATACTCCGAAACCGGCGGCGGACCGACATGCGGACCGATTGGGAGGGAGGTCGTAAAAATCTGCCGGGCGATGGGATATATGAATGAATGAAGACGCTTCAGTCGTTTGCAACAGAAGGTGTTTCGGTCGGCCCCGAAAAGACTTTGCAGGGATGCAGGGGATGCAAGGGATGATATTTTTTAAGAAAAAACAAAAATATTTTATCCCCTGTATCCCCTGCATCCCTGCGAAATTCTTTTCAGGTTTCTGCAGACAACTAAACTGTTACAGTGAATGACATTATGTTCGGATGGTTGAAGACATATTTTCGCGGAATAAGTTGGCCTGTCATTGTGGCGATGGGGGCCTTGATGGTTATCAGCGTCCTTTCCGTCAGGGTGGCTGAACAGGCCGATCCGTCCAATCCGCTGTTGCGAGGAAGCACTGCCCGTCAGGTGGTTTATGTGTCGGTGGGCGTTGTAGGCTTTATTATCGCGACAATTATCCCATACCATCGTATCGGGCGGAATGCATATTTCTTCTTCGCGCTGAATCTGGCGTTGCTGGTTCTTGTGCTGTTCCTTCCGGCGATCCGGAACAGCCACAGGTGGATTAATCTGAAGTTCTTCAAGGTCCAGCCAAGCGAATTGGCCAAGTTGACCTACATCCTGGCGCTGGCGTGGTATCTGCGATACAGGGATAACTACCGCCGATTTTTCGGACTTCTCACTCCGTTTATCCTGACGCTGGTGCCTGCGGCGCTGATCCTGGTTGAGCCTGACCTTGGTACGACGCTGCTTTTGTTTCCCACGTTATTCTTCATGCTCTTCATGGCCGGTGCGAAAATTCGCCATTTACTTATCGTCGTCGCCGTCGCCCTCGTGGTTATATTCTTTCCCGTGCCCCGAAATGTTACGGGCGAAAGCCCCTCGGTTATCGCTGAGCGGAAGCCCCTGGCGTACTGGCATGGTGAGATTGGCGGGCGGGAGTATATTATCTCGGCTGCTCCGCTGGCAATTATGAAACACCATCAAATTTCACGTATCGAGGGTTGGCTGATGCAGCCTGACCCGCTCGTGAAGGTGAGCAGGGACAAGGGATTTCAACTCCAGAATTCGATAATCATTCTCGGTTCCGGCGGGATGAGAGGTCAAAACGTACTGGAGCAAAAGAACCTCTATTTTCGCATGTTACCCGATGAACACACCGACTTTATATACGCCATCATCGGGGGCGAATGGGGATTTTTGGGATGCGCGGGAGTGATGCTTATTTACATGGCGATTTTCTTCTGCGGTACCGAAATTGCCGGAACGACCGACGACCCCTTTGGCCGACTTCTGGTGGTCGGCGTGTTGGGGCTGTTACTGGCGCAGGTGTTGATTAACGTCGGTATGACGATGGGATTAGCGCCGATTACCGGAATGACGCTTCCCATGATCAGTTTCGGCGGGTCGAGTATGCTGGTCAACTGTGTCGCGCTGGGGTTGTTGATAAACGTCGCTCAGCGAAGACCTGTCCTTCTGGGCCCCAAACCGTTTGAATACGGCAACCGAGTCAGCGGCGAATCAATAACCTATGGACCTTTGTTCGAGTGGGGACGAGGACGAAAAGGATAGAAAAAAGTAATTGGTAATTGGTAATTCGTAA
>JAUVIQ010000178.1 GCA_030592655.1 Planctomycetales bacterium
TGGGCGCGACAGGACTCGAACCTGTGACTTCTTCCTTGTAAGGGAAGCGCTCTAGCCAACTGAGCTACGCGCCCGATTTTCATAAGTATATCAGCCAATCCGTCATCTGCAAGAATTGCTGCTGGACAGAGCGACAGGTCGGGATAATATAGCGGCTATGAAATACACAAAAATCGCACAAGGACAATTGAAAATCTCTTCGGTGTGCCTGGGATGCTGGGCGCTGGTGGGCGATGCGACCTGGGGATCGCAGGAAAAGGACGACTCGATCGCAACGATCCGCGCAGCCGTTGACGTCGGTATAAACTTCTTCGACACAGCCGAGTTTTACGGAACAGGCTACAGCGAGCAGATACTCGGCGAGGCGCTCGGCGCAGACCGCGATAAAGTTATCATCGGAAGCAAGTTTATCAAAGGCGCCAAGGCCGAGGAAATTACCGCCGCCTGCGAAAGAAGCCTGACCAACCTGGGAACCGATTACATCGACCTGTATCACATCCATTGGCCCAACCGGAACGTCCCGTTCGCCGAAACCGTTCGCGCGCTGGAAGACCTCAAGTCCGCAGGTAAGGTTCGCCACCTGGCTGTGTGCAACTTCGGCCCGGCAGACCTTTCGGATATACTCGACCTGATGGTCCCGTCGGTCAACCAGTTGCCCTACAACCTTCTCTGGCGGGCGATAGAATTCGAGGTACTCCCGGCGTCCCTGGCTGCCGAGGTTCCGATAACATGCTACAGCCCGATGATGCAGGGACTCCTTACGGGTAAGTTCCGCAGCGCCGACAACGTTCCCGCCGGACGTGCCAGGACCCGCCTGTACAGTGGCGACCGCCCCGAAGCCTCCCACGGCGAAGCCGGCGCAGAAGAAGAAACTTTCACCGCTATCGCCGAAATCGCCGAAATCGCCGAGAAGTCCGGCCTGGATATGGCGGCAATGACACTGGCGTGGCTGATTCGCAAGCAAAGCGTCGCAAGCGTAATAGCCGGCGCTCGCTCACCGGAACAGGTTCAACACAACGCCGCTGCCGGCGACCTGACACTTTCGGACGACGTATCGGCCAGGCTGGATGAAATAACCGAACCGCTCAAGCAGAAAATGGGACCAAACGCCGATATGTGGAACACCCCCTCGCGGATGCGATAGGCTCATCCAGACCGGCTGCGGAATTGCTTGCGCCAAGCGCCGGGGGTCATGCCGGTGGCCTTCTTGAAGGCCAGGTTCATGTGCGTGATGCTGTCGAATCCGCATTCCGGGGCGATGGCTTCGAGTGTCTTGTCGGTCTGCGACAGGAGCGCCTTAAACCTTTCGATTTGCACCCGCCGGATTTCTGCGAACGGGCCGCAGCCGAGGACCTTCTTAAACCGCCGCTCCAGAGGCCGGCGCGACAGGCGCACGTGCTTCATCACGTCTTCGGCGCGGATGCCGTCGCAGGCGCGTTCTCGGATATACCGGACGGCCCGGACGACGTAAGGGTCCTCAACGGCCAGCACGTCGGTGCTTTGACGGGTTGTTACGCCAATCGGCGGCAGCAGGATGGGGCGTTTCGGGGCCTTCCGGCCACGGAGCACGGCGTCCAGGAGTTTGGCTGCTTCACGACCCACCTGCTCGCCAGGGACGGCGATGCTGGAAAGGTGCGGATGAGACAGGTTGCAGAACACATCGTCGTCCTCGACACCGAGGACGGCGACCTCTTCCGGAACGCGGACACCGGTCCGCCGGCACACCTCACATATCCACAGCCCTACGTCGTCGTCGATGCAGAACAGCCCCAGCGGCTTGGCGAGAGTCGCCAGCCAGCGGCGCATTGTCTCAGAACTGCCGGTAACGGCGGACAGTGGTTCGCCGCATTCCGGGCACTTTCCCCTGGGGTCGAACACGTCGCAGGTCAGTTTTCTCCGCCGCAGCGCTTCAACGAAGGCATCACCGCGATACGGACAGTGGAAGGTCTGGCCCGAGCCGATCATCCCGAAATTGCGAAAGCCTCGATTGACAAAGTATTCAGCGGCCATTTCGCCTATCGCCACAGGATCAATGTCCACATACGGCAAGCCGGCAAACTCACGTGTCGAAGCCCATACCCCCACGCCCACCGCGGTCAGACCGTATCGGCGAGCGAAGGGGGCGTACTTCCGCGGCCGGCGCATTGAGATCATTCCAACCGGGTTAAGACTCCGCAGCCGGTCCCGGTCATCGCCGCGAGAGAATAGGCCTTGCTGAAGCACCCACAGGCCACGCAGCGGGGTGTGCCGGTTGAACCCCAACAGAACCTGCCGGGCAAACTGGCGATCCAGGGAAAAGTCCGCCAGGATTACTTTCGCGTCATCCTTAGTCTTTTTCCTCTTGGCTGTCTTCATCTCTGCTCTCCCTTGGTTGTAAAACCGCCCCGGCCGCCACGCAAATCGGCCCCGCCGCAAACATAGAAAATACTAGCCGCAAAGCGGCCTTGACACAATAAGAAAATCAAATATAATACATAATGTAAAGTGAGTGAATCAGAACAAGCAAGGCCTGTCAGAGAAAGGAGGTAATTCGAGTGCAGGTTAGTCGCCGGTAGTCAGTAGCCCGTAGCCGGGAAAAAACGGATTTCTCTTTTTTGGAACTGGCTACTGACTACCGGCTACTGAGTACCAAACTCGGTGGACCGTCCGCCGGGACGAAAACAGAGGATCATTTTAAGAGAGAAAGGAAAGCAAAGATGAGAAACACAACGATTTTATTGGCAGTAGTGGCGGTATTGGCACTGACGGGATCGGCGTGGGCCGATGAGATCTCCTCCTGGAAAAGTGGAACCAATCTTGCCAGCCACAGTTGGTTCGATACCGCCAACTGGACCAACGGCATGCCGGACAAGGATTTAATTGAGGCCCACATCCAGAATGTCGCGGCCGATTACTGCGAATTCGGTAACAGCGGCAGCAACACCGTGTGGTACGCCAGGAGATTGATCGTGGGAACGGACGGGGTGGCGAACAACGGCTACCTCACAATCAACAATACGTACGGGACTACACCGCGCCTTCACGCCGAGAAAGCCATGACCGTCTATGCCGGCGCGACCATCACCCATACAGCCGGGTCTCTGCGGTGGCAGAACGCGTCAACCATGGCTGGGACCTACAACTTCTCGGGCGGTCGAGTCGGTGCTTACCACAAGACGGATATTTCAGGCCAGTTCAACTGCACCGGTAGTGGGACTTTTGACGGAGACATCCGTCGGGAGACCATCAAGTCAGGTGGGGCGCTCAACGTCGGAGGCGACGTAACGGTAAGCGGCTCCTTCCACATCGAGGCCGGCGGGACCATCAAGATCAGCGGTTCGGGTGCGGGGACGGCCACTTTTACCGTCAAGGAAAGTGCCTACAATTATGACCCCGGCAGCGGCAGTGGGCAGTACTACTGGGCACAGAGCGGCTTGCTGCACGTCGAACTCGATAGCAGCGGTTGCACCCAGATTAAGGTCCTTGATGAGGGCGAAGGCGAGGCTGAGTTCCTCACCGGTGCAACACTCGATGTGGACCTGCTCGGCTTCACGCCGACGCAGAATCAGGTGTTCTGGCTGCTTGATGCCGACACCATCACAGGCAAGGCCAACCTGTCCCTGGTGAACAGTTCCAACTGGGAGATCGTGTGGGACGACGAAACCAATCCCACCGACATGGGCGTAAAGTACGTTCCCGAACCGGCGACGCTGGCGCTGTTGACCCTTGGCGGCCTGAGCGGCCTGCTCCGCCGACGCCGGCGTTAATTGACAATCGATTTAGGTCCACAGTCCGTGGTTTATCTCCTTCCACGGGCTGTGAGCTAGACAAGAAGAAGGGGGATGCTTCTTTCGTCTGTTGCGACGACAGGGCGTCCCTCTGTTTTCAAGCCTGCTCATCCTGCTTGTGAGACTGCGATGAAACAGACAAAGGGTTTTACGTTGGTGGAACTGCTCGTGGTAGTGGCGATCATCGCACTGCTGATCAGCATACTGCTGCCCACTCTTGGCCGGGCGAAGGAAGCGGCCAGGCAGGCGGTTTGTCTGGCAAACCTCAGCGGCATCCAGAAGGGCTGGGTCATGTACGCCGGCGAGAATCGTGACCGCCCGCCGATATTGCCCGACATCAACCAGGCTACCGCTGACTACGCCGATGATTTGCGGATGGGCGATGAATGCACTGCAGCGGCGCTCGGCGAGGGCGCACAGCAGAACCTCTGCCTGCTGGTGAAGATCGGCGTCGTGCAGTGGAATATGTTCATCTGCCCCTCCTCGGAGAACAAGGAGGCCAACCGCACCGGCGCCGGCAGGAAGTTCGGCCTGGGCGAGACCGTCGCCGGCGAAAACACAAATTACTGCGATTACGCCATCCAGATTCCCTACAAGGGCCAGTGGGTTGACTGGGCCCAGGATTACGAGAATCGATGCCCACTGGACAAGCACATATCCGGCGGCGTCCCCATCCTCGCCGACCGGCCTCCCGAAGGCAGCCTGACTTCGGATTGGAGCGCCAACCACCCTGACGACGGCGAGAGCCTCCTGTACGCCGACGGACACGTGAGGTTCTCCAAAGATGAGAACGCCGACGGCATGAAGAATACCGGCGGATGGTGCGGCGATAACTTCTATACGCACGGCCGCTGGGACACCACCGACAAGGATAACCCCATGCTGATTAGCAACTATTCTTCCGTGAAGCTGCCGCGATCCACCAAGGACGCGGTTTTGTATTGGTGGGGACCTTAGGACGCCGTTAACTTACTGAAAGAGCGAAAGGAGACTCCGAAGGTGCGCAAAAGATTAATTGTGGCGAATCTGCTGACCGTTTTCTGCTTGTCTTTCAATCTTGCCGCCAAAGGTGCAGAGCCGCCCAGGATTGTCTCCTGGTCCAACAGCAAGACCGAAAACCGGGATGCTTTTCTTCAGGTCAAACCCGGAGAAAGTATAACCTTCACTGTGGAGACGGAAGGTGGCCACGGGTATCAGTGGAAGATAGACACGAATATCCGGAAAGGGCCTCTGGGGCCAGCCGGTTCCAGGTATCGCCGCCGTTCGAAGCAGTACCAGTGGCGGGAATACGAAGTCCGGAAGGCTGCAACAGGTAAATCCTTTACGTGGACCGTGCCTGACGGCAATGGGATATGGAAGATACAAGCGCGAGCGACCAGCCGTGCCCATGAAAGGCACACGCAGAACGTAATCTCAAACTGTGCAAAGTATTGGAAAAAAGATAAGAAGGAAGAATGGGCTGAATGGATGAAAGACGCCCTCACTCCGTCGCAGGCGAGGGCCGAATGGATAGTCTCGACTTCTCTCGTAAAGGTCAAGCCGGGCGAGTCAATCGCCAAGGCGATAGATTCCCTGCCCGCCGACGGAGGGATTGTGAAACTCCTTCCCGGGACGCACATCGTCAAGGGAACAATCACCATCAAGAGGAACAACCTGGCAATCGTCGGCCCGCGCGCAGCGATTGTGATACACGACACGAAACAGACCGCAAGGTTCGCCCGCGGTAATTCCGGCGTTCCCGGTGGTGTAACCGCAGCGAACTGCTTTGAAGTTTCCCGAGGCGGGTACCACGACATAACCTTCAGGGGATTTACCACGAGCAGCACGTACAAATCTTCATTCTGCGCGATATTCGCTGCCGACGAGGTGCTCAATTTCACGGTCGATGACATACGAAACGATTCCGTCGGAGTAAGATCTCTTGTAGTGGTAAGGAGCGACCAACAGAAACCACGATACAGCAGGAACATTTTTATCAGGAACAATGTCAGCCGGACCTGTGGAGGCGGGTTGAGCGTGTGCTTTGCTGAAAACGTTCACTGGGTTGACAATCGGGGGCATTCCCGCATAGACCTGAACAGAAACCTGACCCACGCATTCGTGTATGGCAACTGCGTGGACAAGAACGCTCGCCGTGCCTTTTGTGTGAGGGGCCACGGCGCCGTATACGCACATATCTACAACAACGTGCTTGTGGGCGGAATGGCCGGTGTGTACAACGACGGCCTGACCAATTGCATAATAGAGAACAATACGATAAGCGGCGTAACAATGAAGAAATGTTACGGCGGTATCTACATATCCCCCCAGACCCCCCGTCTGAACAACATCTACAGAAACAATCGCATATATAATTGCATCCGTGGCGTGTACACA
>JAUVIQ010000263.1 GCA_030592655.1 Planctomycetales bacterium
GAAGACCTCCTCAAGCAAAAATACCGCGACCCGATCCTGGTTTCATGCTGCGACGGGGTGGGCACGAAACTGAAGGTGGCGTTCAAGACCGGAAAACTCGACACGATCGGAATCGACCTTGTAGCGATGAACGTCAACGACCTTATCTGCATTGGGGCTGAACCCTTATTCTTCCTGGATTACGTAGCCGTCGGTCGGCTCGACCCCGACCGGATGCGGGACATTATCGCGGGCATATCTAATGGGTGTGTCCAGGGCGGCTGTGCGCTGCTCGGCGGCGAGACCGCCGAAATGCCCGACTTCTACAAGACCAAAGAATTCGATATGGCCGGCTTCGCCGTCGGCGTGGTCGAGCGAAACAAGATAATCAACGGCTCCGGCGTCCGGGCCGGCGATGCGATTATCGCTCTGGCGTCCGACGGGCTGCACTCCAATGGGTACGGTCTGGCGCGGAAGGTTATTTTCGGTAAGGCGAAGTTGAAACCGTCCGACACGCCAGCCGAGTTGGAAGGTCAGACGGTGGCTGAAGCAATGCTCGCGCCGACGCGGATATACGTCAAAGCCGTTCGCGCAGTGCTGGCTGCATACAAAAGGCGCAACATGGTCAGGGCGATGGCGCACATCACCGGCGGGGGGCTTCCGGGAAATCTTCCGCGAGTCCTGCCGGACGGGCTTACGGCTCGCCTGAAACGCTCCAGCTGGAAACCGCATGGGATTTTCGACCTTGTCGCCAAGGCCGGTCCCGTTGACCAGGTTGAGATGTTCCGCGTGTTCAATATGGGAATCGGTTTCGTGATGGTCGTTTCGCCTTACCATTCAGCCGCTGTGATGAACCGCCTGCGAAAGGCGCATCAGCGATGCTGGCTGGCAGGGAAGGTCGTCAAAGGCGGACCGAATATTCAGTGGGCTTAAAAGACAGGGGCTAGGAACTTGGGACTAGGGATTAGGCATTTAGTGTCGGGCGTGATTTTGGCGTTAGTGGGTCTGGTGGGTTGTGCGCCGGCCCAGCCTTTTGTTACGCCGCAGCGACTTGACCGTGGGCTGGTACTGGTTCTTCCCGGTATCGAAGGGGTGAGCCATATTAACGAGGGTATCTGCTGGGGTCTTGCCGACGCCGGCGTCCACTGTGCTATCGAACTGGTCGATTGGACCATGCCCGTAGCCTATCTGCATAATCTTCGCGACCAGGAACGCAATCGCAAAAAGGCTGAAGGAATCGCCGACAGAATCGAACGGTATCAGATGTCCTGCCCGAATCGTCCGGTGATTCTCGTCGGACACAGCGGCGGCGGCGCAATGGCTGTCTGGATCGCCGAGGCGCTTTCGCCGGGAAGCCGAGTCGATGGGATAATCCTTCTGTCGGTCTCGCTAAGCCCCGGATACCTGCTGGATGTCTCGCTTGGCAATTCGCGTCGGGGAATTGTCAATTTTTATTCGCGCAAGGACTGGGTTTTTCTCGGCGCAGGTACAGCCACGTGGGGCACGATGGACGGTAAACACACAGCCTCTGCCGGAATGGTTGGTTTCGACGTTCCGGTCAGACCGGGACGCGAGGGGACGTACCGCAAACTTTTCCAGATAGCCTGGCAGGAACAAATGGCCCGCACGGGACACACCGGCGGACACCGAACCAGCGGCGCAAGGCAATTCGTCAAACATTACGTCGCACCGCTGGTCCTGGCTGATAAATGGGACAAGGCCGTCATGGAAACCCTTCTATCCGAAAAGCAGGCAGCAACATGCCCGACGACGATGTCAAAATGAGCATCGGCGAGCACGTTGAGGACCTTCGCCGGCACTTGTTGCGGGCGATAATCGGCGCGGCTGCGGGCGTTATAGTTTGCTTTATCTTTCGTGAGCGTCTGTTTCAATTGCTCACCTGGCCGTTGTCGGTGGCGACCGGCGGCGACCCGCCTCCGCTGCATTTTTTCGCCCCGCCCGAAGCGTTCACTGCGCTGATCCGCCTCTGCCTGGTTGCCGGTGTGATCCTGGCTGGGCCTTACATATTGTGGGAGGCGTGGCGTTTCATAGCCGTCGGATTATATCGGCTCGAACGCCGGAGAGTTCTGCGGTATCTCGCCCCCAGCGTCGGATTGTTCGTCGGCGGTGTAGCGTTTTTCTTCGTTATTGTCGCGCCTCTGGTGCTCCGATTTTTCCTTCTCTTCGCCGAGGGTAATTTTCCCGTTCCTCCGGATTGGTGGTCCGATTGGCTCGGCGGGCGTGCCGTTACAACCGCTCCCGTCGCAGTCGGTACTGGTTTTGTCAGGCCATGCCTGAGGTTGAGCGATTACCTTCACTTCATATCGGTCTTGTCGCTTGCCTTTGGCCTGGCGTTTCAGACGCCGCTTGTGGTGTTGTTTGGCGTTCGCAGCGGCATTGTGTCTATCGAGACGCTTCGCCGCTTCCGTCGGCACGTCTTTCTGGTGATTATGTTCATCTCGGCGATTATCACCCCGCCGGACTGGCTTAGCATGGTCGCGATGTCTGTTCCGATGTACCTGCTGTATGAGGTCGGACTGCTTGTGGCGAAGAAGAAGGCGCGCTAAACGCCCAATCGATTTGCTTACCGTTCGGCGTTTTTTTACGTATCGCGGCGGGGCTGACCTGCCCCCTGGCAGGGCCCCGCCGCGCTATATATGGTGAAAAACCGGGATTAATCCTCGTCGCGTTTGCGACGGCGGAGCGATTTCAGTTCGCGTTCGATTTTCTCCAGCCGCTTGGCTCGGCGTTCCAGTTCCGCCTCCCGGCGTTTCAGTTGCTCTGCCCGTTCATCCAGTTGCCTGGTGCGGCGTTCGAGACGTTCTGCCGGTTCCCGCGTGCGGCGGGGTTCGCCTTTACGTTGACGGGCTTTGCCTTCACGTCGGCGGGCTTCGACTTTACGTCGCCGGGCTTCGCCTTCACGACGCTGGCGTGGTTCACCTTCTCGACGTCTCGGTCGGGCCTTTTCACGAGGCCGTTGACCTTCAAGCCGCCTGGCGAGCCTCTCGACCATTGCCTCCAGACGATCTAGTCGCTCGGCGGTTTCCGGACGGCGGTCTATCTGACGACCTCGCTGTTGCCTCCAGCCCATCTGATCCCCGCGTTGTTGACGCCGGCCCATTTGACGACCGCGCTGCTGACGCCGGCCCATCTGATCGCCGCGCTGCTGCCAGCGGCCCATTTGACGACCGCGCTGCTGGCGCCGGCCCATCTGATCTCCGCGCTGTTGCCTGCGACCCATCTGACGAC
>JAUVIQ010000016.1 GCA_030592655.1 Planctomycetales bacterium
CCCCGCAGCCGACGCTTTCGCCTCCAAACAACTTCTCCACGAGCCGTTCATGGGGGGCGGATTGTGGACGTCGGCGGCAATTCCGCTTCTTGCCCTGTGGGGAGGATGGAAGGTGTTTGCAATCGCCTGCGGTGCGGTGGCGATATGGTCGATAGTGCTGACGGTGCTGCGGATTCTGCGGAAACGCGCCGCGAGTCTGTAAGGCGTGAAGGTTCTGTTTTCTGTACACCCTGCGCCTCATCGGGATCTCCAGCGAAGCGTCATCACCCACTTGAGGTAGTCGGACTCGATCTTTTCCAGTTTGGCGTCGAAGACGTGCTCGATGGCTTTGACCGCAGCGTCTTTGCCGCGGTGATTGTCGCGGAAGTGCTTATGAAATTTCTGCAACAGCCCACGCTTCTGCATGTACATCACGAAATATCTCGCCTGTGCGTAGTTCAGCCCACGCTGCCGGCCATAGAAATCCTTACGCGTAACCAACTCCCGCAACGGGCGGAGCCGCTTGGACCGAACAGCCTTACGCAATGCCGGTAATCGCCAGTTCACCACGCCGATTATCTTATCGGGAAGCACCCTGCATCCTTCGTGCAGACTCGCCAGGCCTTCGTTGAACCATAACGGCACAGCCGGGAAATCATAAACAATCAATGCGTGCGTCAGTTCGTGAACCAGCGTTCCCGTGCCCGTTGCGATATTCATCACCATCGTCCGGTCGCCGGGACGGTAGTAGCCGAAATAGGGCGGGTCAGTATTTTTATAGAGTTTCTTCGCCCAGTGTTTGTATGTCTTCGCGTCGCGGAACAGCAGGATAGTGATGACGCGGGTCGGTTTTTTTCGGAAGTAACTTCGCCACATTGCCTTTGCCGGCATGACGACGCTTCTGGCGGCCATTTTATGGACTTTCTTTTCCGGCATGTTGCCGATAACCACGAAGGGGGGGGTGGACCGCGGCGCGGAAAGTCTTATCCAGACGCGCGAGCATAGCCTTGGCAGCGGCGTCGGAAGCGCCGATAAGTCGGTCCGACGGATATGTAGCGGGTTGGGATTGCGATGTCGTTGTGGCTGCGGTCGTGGCCGTGCGAGTCTCGCCGCCTCCGGCAAGAAGCACCCAGGCCGATACCGTCGCAACCAGCACAGCCATATATCCAGCAGGATTGTTATATCGTCGCATAGAAAATCTCCAACTTTCTTACGATTATCGAGGAAAAAGTACCATACAGTCAACCTTCCCGCCCCCAAACCGACGGATAGCTATCCGTCGGCTTTGATTCACCGACGCGAGGGAACATTTTCGGAACCAAACGGAACCAAACGGAACAAAACGGGCCGATTCGGAACGAATGGGAACCATTGGGGCCAATTGGGGCCAATTGGGAACGATTCGGGCCAATTCGGGCCAATTGCAAAACCCATAAGTCCTTTGCGGGCAAGCAGTTGCGATTTTCGAGCCGCGAATAACGCGAACTTTTAATAAATCGCCTTTGCCTATATTGCCTAAAGTGTGCAGATTGCCACGTCGCCATGTTTTTTTCACGGTAATCCGGTCATCTCTTCGAGCCTGAGCCTCAGAGCCGAAGGCCGGTATTCCGGTTTTTCCCTGTCTTTCCGTCGATTGGTTCATCTGTTTTTCTTTTCCAAATCCCTAAACCTGTAGCGGCGCGCTCTTTCAACTCGCCAGATGCGCGCTTCTGCGCATTATCGCTTCCGTTCGGGTGGCGCGAACGGTGTTCGAGATTTCATTTTTCGGTGGCTCCGGGGAAGGGGAAAATTAGCAACGAGAATCTCGCCTGCAGGCGTCCCAGCCCCTCTGCTGATGGTGTAGTTGGTTTGGACTTTGGTTATAGACAGACCAGTATGTAGGCGTCGAATCTTCGGGCAATCGTTGCAGCTCAGAATGAACTTGCCGCGTATGGCCCGCAAAGCGCCAGCCAAGCGAACGTGATCCTCTAGGCCAAATTGAGATACGTAAGGCTGAGTAAGGCCGAGGTATGGGGGGTCCACGAAGAACAACGTTTGCGGCCTGTCATACCTTCGGATAATCTCCTCCACGTCGAGCGATTCCAGAATCACACCCCGCAAGCGTTCCACCAGAGCATCAGGACTGTCACGCAGCCACATTGGTAAGACATGGAATGGACGTCCCGTTCCCGTGCCAAAGCTCCTATGATTCATCTTCCCGCCGAAGCCGACGCGGTTGAGGTACAGATACCGAGATGCCCGTTTGAATTGGCTGGAAGGCTTGCTGTGCCAGAGATTATCGTAAATGGTCCTTGAGTATGGCAGGGTATCTACCTCGCGGATAAGACGCTTACCGCTTCGCTGGAGGACGCAATAAAGATTGACAAGTTCCCTGTCGATGTCGTTTAGAACTTCGACCTTGCTTGCCGTTCTCGGCTTTGAGAAGAATACCCACGCGGCTCCGACGCAGGTCTCCACGTAACAATCATGGCTGGGTAGTAGAGAGGAAATCTGCTCTGCAAGGCGGTGTTTGCCGCCAACCCATCTTATGGGACTTTTCATTTCACAACTTCATTCTCTGTTGTCTTTGGTCGATAAAAAATGTTCCATCATTCGGGCTGGGGCCTTGCCGGTGTTGCTGCACCGGGTCGGGGGTAATCTGTTGTCTTCCCCGTCGCCTTGGCCTGGATAACAACACGGACGGGGGGCGAACTGTTCGCCTTCCCGCCCGTGGTCATCCAAGGGAGGAGATGGTTATCCCTTGGATTTGGCTTCCTGAACGAATGCCTGAGTCTCGGCGTCCTGGCCTCGTAGATGGCCCTTGAAGGCTTCAGCAACGGTGATCTGCTGATCGCCAATCTTGACCGTTGCCTGGCCGAATGGGCTTTTCATAAAGGCGTCATTCTGCTGAACGATCTGAGCGCCGGACCGCCGACCCGTCTCGTATTCACGCCGTGCATGGGTCAGATCACGGCCTTTTTTGATTGCCAGCCCGACACCGGCAATGCCAGGGACGCCCAAGCCGATCAGGAGAGGAGCAAACTGCTTGTACCACCAGTCTGCCTCATCCAAAACAGCCCCAGCCGTGTCCGTTCCCGTAGGTTGCCTGGCAGCGGCAGCCGCAGCATCGCCACCGATGTCCCCAAGATAGTCGGCAATCGCCTCGGAGGCACGTTTTTCCGCATCGGTAATTGTGGGGTCTTCAGGCACTTCCACAGTTGCGGCCAGTTCCGTAACGGTTCCGGCGGCTTTGGCGACGTTCTCTAATTTGTCGGCAATAACGCCTGCCGACAGAGGCCCTTGAGCGGTCTTGAGTTCGTCGGTGATCTCGGCGATTCTTCCCACCTGGTCAACCAGGCCCCTCAGCAGTAAGCCCGTTTTTGTGCGTAGTGCCCGGACTTGCGTTTTGGTGACCCGCCACTCTTTGGCCGTTCCCGGCGGGATCAAGTCCTCGATGTTGATCGGGTGATCCGGCAGGCCTGCGTCAACAGCGGCCTCCATAGTGGATTTGACCAACGCCCGGCTTGCTGGTGTCCCAGGCGGTAAGCCGTCCCTGTCAACAGCCAGGGCAATGCGGTGGGCGGCGTCGCGAGTGGTCTTTTGCTTGTCGTTCGGCCGGAATCGAAGCAGGGAATCCCCGCAACCAGTCACCATACCGGCTGCCAGGATACAGACAATCAGAATGCAGATAAGTCGTTTCATCGTGATGCTCCTTTCTGCATCCTATTCGGAAAAAACGGGGAGGGAGACTACGGGGCCACGTACGCAAACCCGTTGGTGACATTCCAGCGAACGATGACGCACTCATCCTCGACCTCATAGCCTCTGCTTTTCCAAATCGTTCCAGCCGTTGGCGGCTCACACCATGTGCATAGATGGGGGTCATTGATATTACCGATGGTGTCGCTTCTGACTGTCCCCGACGTTCCGGTTATCGTGTCGAAGATCGACCAGGCTTCCTCGTTGACATCATCACCACAGTTGTCCCACACATCAGGATAGGAGGCGAGTCGGTCGGCAGTCGCCTTCACGCAGAAATCAATTGTTCGAGTGCAAAAGGTAGGCACACCCGTTACTTGAAGTTTTGACAGACGGCGCTCCACCCTGGCGTGCCACATTGTGTCGCTGTAGTACTTTCCTTCGGTCCATGCCTCCGGCGGAACATTATTTGAACCTGTACTGCTGGCAGTATATCTTGAATCACACTCTGTTTTTGATTCATCCCAGGTGTGGGGAGAGTAATTATCAACAGAACCCTGCCGAACGTTATTACCATCTGCAACAACGCTCCAGTTCCACAACGCAGTTTTCTTTGTCCAGATAAGCATGTTCAGCATTCGCTGAAGGTCAAACGGCAACCACGGACCTATGATGTAACCGGCAGCGTGTCGTCCGGCGGAATACGCAGCGTCGCTAAAACTGGTCCAGTCGGTCGGTTTGGCTGTCGCCCGTCGAAAATCTCCCCCCGTCAGGCCGGCGGCGGTGCAGAGGTCGGCGAACGTCCACATCTCGATTGTGGCTTCACCGTCGTAGTAGTCGGTCGCTCGTGGCGTGCCGTAGGCGGTGTGGGAGCGGACAAAATCATCGTAGTTGCTCGCTATCCAGTCCTGAATTGTCTTGTAGATATTGATGTGCTGGAAGTCGTCGCCAGCGGCGGGCAATGTCGCCGGCGATTGGCCGAGTGCCTGTCGGCGTTCGTTGTAGGCCTTCCAGAGGTCTTGAATCAGGTCTTCGTCCTGCCAATCATAATCCTGCCAGGCAGTCCCAGATAACGTCCAACCCATCAGCCGTGCCCCCTGCCCCAATCCCAACCGATGGAATCGTCGGCTTTGCGTTGAAGAAGTTTGTGATCCGTATCCGGCGGATCCAGTTTTTTCAACTTGCCGTCATTCCCATAATACACCAGAGCGTTTTTGTCGCCCTCCGCTACGCCCTTTGGTAAAATCCAGTCTCCGGCAAGCACTCCCTTTGTCCCATCAAGTGGCACGTATGCAATCACCTCGCCGACGGCGAATTGTGGTAGCGGGGCAGCGTCGGCATTGGCGATACTATGCTTCCAGCGGTGGTAGATGCTGATGGTCGTACCGGTATCCTCATTGGAACCATCAATGTCGCACGGGTGAATGGAAGTGATCAACGGAGATGATAACGTCGGCACTGCGGAAATTTTACCGAAGCTGACAAGCCGGCCTTCCTGTCCTTCGATCTGCCAACGCCCCGGTGTCTCTATCGGCGGCGGGGCGTAGTCACGGCCTCCGTTCTTGACCTGGCGGGGCGCATCACCGGCAGTCGCAGCCGCCGAGCTCGCCTTACGGCCGGCGAGGAAGAGGTTCTTCTTGTCGGCGTACCGGTTGCGACCGATGAAGTAGGTCCGGTAATCAAAGGTGGTCGTACACTTACGGAAATCCCAGCGGACGGATGGGATGTTGCCGTTGGGACTGACACTATGAAAACCGATGTAATGATAGGTCTTGACGGCTTCGGGGTCTTTCAGGATTCGCCCAGCAACCTTTTTGGAGTCATCATATAACTCGACGATATTAAGGGACTCCCACAACGAAGATTCGTCGTCCCATTTGCGAAATTCGATCAGTTCAGGCAATCTCAATATGCGGACGTCCTGGGCGGATGGACTCATGGCGGCGTCGAGGTCTGCGTCGATTACAGTCCCACCGGCATTGTGTGTGAACGCGAACGCCCAGTAATCCAGCCACGGCTTGGGAGTTTCGCCGGTCAGGTTTTCGTGGCTTTCGTGGGAAAAGGTTACCTCCAGGTCGCCTGAACCCAACGCCACGAATTTTGCCCGGAAGTGAACAACGCCGTCATCGCTGACCTTGCCGAGAAGGCCGGGGAAGATGATCACGCCGTTGACCGGATCGACCTTGTAGCCCTGCAAACCACAAAGAGCGGTAGAATTATAGTACCTGCCATTCTTGTGCTGAGCGACCTTGGCTGCTACGCGAACAGGCAGAGGCCGATCCGTGCCGTCTGCATCTTCGGCAACTTCCGACGTGCGTGTCAGTATCGGCAGTTTGTTCGCCCGGCTGCTTCCCGCCAGGCGGATCATCGAGAAGAGGCTTTGGGCGGCCAACTGAAAGGCCTCGTTACTGAGGCTTGCGAAGTTCTCCCGTACCAGTGCCTGGGCCGTCTTGCCGCTGGCGATAACGTAGCTCAAGTTTGCCAACGGTTTGAGACTACCGTCAGTGTCGATGCCCACGTACTCCCAACCGGACGTGCTGATACCCGTAACTGTCTGCTGACAGATCGCCCGCTGTGGTGCCGAGGTGATAACGACGGTTTCCGGCCTGGTGTTGCGCCCGTTGTTGCTGTCGCCGGGTAAGAGTTTCTCGGCTGGGAGAGTCGGCAGGTCGCCGGTTCCGAGCATGTCGATGTCATATGTACCGGCGGTCTTGAGAATCCAGACTCCCTCGGCCTCTTCCAGCACCCGCTGCATCTCCGATGGGCAGTGCACGCCGTCCCATTTCAGGTCACGCGGCTTGGGCAGGTCGGTATTCATCTCCGGGGGAATAAGGTCATTGGAAAACCTGGCAAGCCCGCTGGCGTATTGCATCCGAGCCTGCAACGCATTGATCGCCGTGAAGTACGTGATCCCGCTTGCGGCAAGGCCGTTGCCCTGATTGAAGACACCCTTGCCGTCTGGTGTGGTCTGGTTGACCAGGCCCTTGAAAAGATGCCCGCCCCGACCGTCCAGGAACTCCCATCGGCGGTCGGTCAAATAGAGAACCTTTTCGACAACCTCCTTGGCCTGGCCAACCAGTTTGCCGGTGATCGAATCACCGACGTGATCGATGCTCCAGCCGGTAAGCGTTACGTCCGGCGTAGTCGGGTTGGAGAAATACAGTTGCAGATTGCCCTGGCGGTTGTAGTCGCCGGAGAGTTTGCTGAACTCATGCTTGGGCACGTGCAGGGCCACGACGTTCGGCCATATGCCGGCCGATAATTCAACGGCGTCGGCTGCGCCCCAAATCTTGGTGCCGCTGACGTTGAAACAAATTGCCGGGTATGCGTCTGCCATTGTGTTTAACCGCCATAGAAGCCCGGCGAACCGGATCGGGCACTAGGGAACTGCATCGACTGTTCCGTGGGAAACAGGTACCGGAAACGCCAGGTTGTCTCGAATTCGTTGTCGTTTGGCCGATTGACTGCGATCTCCGGTGCATCGGCGAGGTTCGCCACGGCGAACTTGTAAGCCGGCGGTTGCGGATATTGCTGGAGACCGATTGCCCGCCCGGACTGCGTGTATAGATAGCCCGCCTGCTCGGTCTGGATGATCAGCGGCGACGTACCGGCGTAGCGCACCTCTTTCAGCAGCGGCCCGCTGCGAGCGTGGCTGATCGTCTCTGTCAGTTCAAGTAGATTGGTGCCTGTTCGCTTATTCAACACCTCGAACTGTCCCGTCGCCTGAAGGGTCTTGTGGTAAGTTACGCTGATTGACGCCCGCACCAAGCCGTTGGCACCGCGAAGGCTCGTGTGCATCGACTCGATGTACGCCTCGGCGTGTGGACCGGTGTAGGAATAGTTGTAGTTGGTGGTCTTGCGGTTGTGCTCGTCGTAGGACGTGGAGACCGTTCTCTCCCCGTCCACAACGCGATCAACGGGGTCGCCACCACTGGCCGGATATTCGTTGACCAGTTCAGTCTGCGTAACCTCATAGGAGCATTCGGTGTCATTCTCATTGACATTGTAACTGTAGGTCTGCTGCCACCCCGCCGGTCTGGTGGGGATCAGCGGTACCGGTTCGGCACCGACGCCGACCAGGACTACCGTGCTGGCAGTCGGCGAGCCGGTCGTTATCACCTTGCCCGATATGGTAACGACCTTCAGGCCTTCCAGATTTACCTGTGTCTGCGTCCGCTGTGTGGAGCTGAGTATGCCGTCTTCATTGGGATCGACGGCCTTCGTGCCTTCGACGGTGAAACTTACGCTCTGGCAGTTATGTCCCTGCTCGGAGCCGTAGGCAAACTTCACTATAGGACCTTCGGTGCAGTCGGCAGCCAGCAGTTGCTCCTTGATGATCCCGTGGCCGGAAATACTGAAGTTCGCCCCGTCGGTCGATGCGTCGGCCTCGAAGGCAGCCAGTGCGGACGCCAGGGCCGAGGCGTCGGCGGCGATGATCTCACCGTCGCAGCCAAAGGCAATCTTCGTGCCGATGCGGCTGCCGGCATCGTCGTAGATGCCGTCGGCCGACTTGGTGTAACCGGTCAGTTGAAAACTGCTGGTACCGATTGTGCAGGACAGGATGGAGTCGAATTCAGCCACGCTTTTACCATCTACCTCAGAGGCATTCCGTTTTCAAAATCGACCAGGGCCATGCGTCGCGTCGTGGATTCTTCGACGCGGTATTGCACGCTACGCACACCACCGGCGATTGCAGGTGCAACCTTGTCGGCGACTCGGCGGGCCGAATCTTCCGGCGAGACCTGGACGTTGACCTCCGTCTTGCCCTCACCGCCTCCGCCGCCTCCGATACCGAGTTTCTCGGCGATCCAACTGGCACCGCCCTCAATTTTCTCGACGACCCATTGAATGCTCTCCACAATCTTGCCGATGATTTTGGCGATTACCTCCAGAATAGGCGCAAGCAATTTTAATGCCGGTGCAAGAACTGTGCTCACCAACTTTGCCACTGCTCCGAGGAGTTTGAACAGGGGCTTGAGAGCAGGCAGTAACGCCTTGAAAATATCGAAAACGGCTGACAAGACAGGCAACAACGCCTCACCCAATGAACCAACCAGTTCCCCGATAACCGGTGCGAATTCGGCCATGTGTCCGCCGATTTGTTGCAGGATCGGACCGAGGACGCTTCCCAGCGTGCCGACCAGGTTCTCCAGAACGGGCGCAAGGCTCTCGAAGATCGGGATCGCCACCTGCTGAGCCAATCCCGCAAACGCGCCCTTCATCCGAGTCATCGCGTCGTTGAATCGTTCGGCTGCACCGGCGGAAGTTTCGTCAAAAGTCAGACCCAACTCCTTGGCCTCGGCTACCATCGCCTCGATGC
This sequence comes from Planctomycetales bacterium, assembly GCA_030592655.1. GTDB lineage: Bacteria > Planctomycetota > Phycisphaerae > SM23-33 > SM23-33 > JAUWNJ01. The sequence goes on from JAUVIQ010000016.1 coordinate 8,978, forward strand.
CGCCTCGACCCTCTGCTAACAACGGAACCAACGCAGTGGCGGATCGTCCGAAGATGTCCTGGGCCATTGCCGCCCGCTGCGTCTCGTTGGTGATCTGGCTGAGTGCCTGGGCAGACTCCAGGAAGAGGTCGTCGGTGCTTCGCAGGGAACCGTCTGCATTGGTGACGGCGATGCCCAACGCTATAAATGTATCCTTTGCCTCACCTGTCCCCGATGCCGCGTCACCGGCGGACTTGATCAGCCGCTGCATCGACTGCTCGACAGCTCCGAAACTTGCGCCCGACAATTCTGCTGCATGTTTCAAGCCGGAGAGGAATTCAATGCTTGCCCCCGTGGCCGTGGAGAGTTTGGCGAACTTATCGGCTGCGTTCGCGGTTTCGGTAACGAGGTTCATAATGCCGCCTATGGCTTGCTTGGCGACGTTGGCCACGCCCAGAAGGGGATTGGCCAGGAAGGTGGAAATGGTATTACCCAGCAGGGAGGTCATCCCCTGGGCTTGGAGTATGCCTTTGGTGAACCCGCTACGGTCGAGTTTGAGAAAGCCCATTATTGATCCGGCGTTGAATGACATTTTTTCTTATCCCATGAACTGATTTAGCGTGCTCAAGCCGCCCCTGGTCACCGTCGTCGTCTTGGAGCCTTGTACGTCCGGCTATTGCCGCCCGCGAGTCCGGCGGGCCTTATCGGCGATCTGCTGCTGCATCACGCTGTAGTCAAGCAAGGCATCGAGGGCGTCTCCTATCTTGATCCGGTCGATCTCGCTCAATGGCGTGCCAGGGAGAATTTGTGCCAGGGAGAGCGTCAGCTCCCAGCGGCCGCCAGGGCGGCCTGCGTCATCTTCTCCGCCCGTTTTTCCGCCTCGGTTTTTGCTTCGGTTTCCGGGACGCCCGCCGCCTTGAGGCCCTCGGCGATCGCGGCGGCGCGTTTTTTTTTCTGCCAGGCCTCAAAGTAGGCGCTGGCTACCAGCATCGCGCTCTCCAGTGTGAAGAAATCGGCCGCGTTGATCGCCTTGTGTGCGTCCTTGTGTACAAACTTTTTCAGGGCGATCCGTATTCGCTGAATCATTTTGGACGATTGCGAACCCTTGAGGTTCTTTTCCAGGATTGCCAGTTCGCGGAGTTCGCCCACATCCGGCTCGACGGTCAGGCATTTCTCGCCGCCAATCGTCAGCGTAAGGTCCCAGGGGACAAGCGTATCTACATTCACAATCTGCGCCATGATGACTCCTTTTGGTCTATGGCCTATGCGACGGGTTTAGAGCCGATGTAGCCCAGTACGATGTTCGGCAGTGAGGCCCGATCCGGCAGGCAGAGGAATTCCAGATCGATGCCATCCTCTTTTTCGCCGTCGCTGCTGCGATTGTGAGGGCCGGTGCAGACGCACTTCAGCAGTGTGTAATCCTCGGTCTTGTCATCGGCGGCCTTGTTCATCGGATGCAAAATTATTTCCACGGCGTATTGGTACATGTCCTCACCCATAACTGGCGGGGCGATCGGGATCGAGTCCGTGCCAAGCACACCGTCGAACCACGGGAAGGCGAGTGCCAGGTTGGCCGGTGTGATCTCCAGCAGGCGCATTTTCACGGTGGGCTTGACGCCCAACAGCCGTTGGCCTAACACCTGCTTGTGCAACTGCTGGACGGTGATGTCCTTGAGTTCTTTTTCGACAGCGACATCCGGGTCATCGCAGTAGCCAACGTCCACGCCGCCAATACTTACTGAATAGGTAACTACCTGAAGTTTGTCTTCGTCTGGCATAAAACATCTCCTCTAATTTATCCGGACCGCCCGGACCTGAATGTTAAAGACCACCTGCCGTTTGCCGACCTCGTTGACGCCCATGTCAGCCGGAGGCTGGATCGCGTCGATACTCAAGGCACGCCAATCGTCCGAGAGGTCCACATTGCGGACCGGCAACCGGGCGGGTGGGGGATAGATCACGTTGTACAGTTGCGTTGCTCTGCCGGTCGTGGCGGCGTAGTCTGGGCCTCGCGTGAGCACCTGGAAGGTTTTGGGCATCACAGGCGAGAACGGCCTGGGCGGACCGCCGGTATCCAGTACCATTGATGCCAGTTCGGCATCTTCCGGCAAGAGGCTCGCACACAGATCGTCGCCGACTGCCAGCTCGGTCTGAGCGGCAAGCCAGTCAACAAGATCGTCTATAAGAAATTCGCTCATCCCAACTCCCTGCGTATCTCATCCGCCAGGACACCCGGAGCCTTGCCGGCTAATTCCTTCAGGGGCGTCTCAATAAACTTGCTGGGATAGACGCCGCCGGTCGGGTGGCTGTGCGTCAGTGATTCTTCGTGCTGACGGACGGCGTAGTCTGATGCCTCGCCACCGCCTGCGGTCAACTGACCCACAATTCTCTTGTCAGTAACCTTGATGCTCTTGGCATCACCCTTGATCGTGCCTGCCAGTGTGCCACCAGGCTTCCGACCGCTCTGGTCGATGGGGCACAGTTCCTTGCCCCGCTTCTCGCCGTGGGCCAGTAGCAGTGCCATCCCACGCACTGCCCCGCGACGCACGCGCTTATCAGCGAGATTGAGTCCCTTCAGGAAACGGCCGTCATCAAACGTTTTGCCCATGCACGGTTATTCGGAAAAAAGGGGGGATGGGGATTTTCTCTAACCTAACCCAGCAGTAATGTGAGGTGGCCAAGCGTGGCGTGGGTGGTCGTGTCGGCCTGGAGGACCTGGTACGCCACCGAAGATATGCTTACCTTGTCGCCGACGGCGATCTCCGGCAGGTTGGCGAATTGGAGGTGGACGCGAAGGCTACTGACGACATCACGTCCGGCGATCTTCAGGCGTTTCGATAACGGTTCGGCCAGGACGCGCCACGACCCGTCTTGAGTAGTGCGCGTTGGCTGACCGTAGCGGTCGTTAGCCGTGCGTTTTTGCCAGGCCGACAATGTAGCATTGGTCATCATCAGATAATCCGCCCCGTCTTGAGGAGGTAGGGTTTGAGTTGCTGCATCGCCTCCAGGCAGAGCACCGCCGGCGGGCGGTTGGGATCGTAGGATTCGTTGAACCCGCCCGCCGATTGGCCGGTCAGTCCGTCGTGGCGATCCCGTTGGCGGTTCATCCGCTCCGGATCGCGGAGAATTGACATTGCCTGAAGGAAGTCGGCGAACTTTACGCAGTTGGGAACCACTGCATTGCCGTCGTCATCGAGGTCCCAGGTTACGCCGCTGACGTGCTGTTTTCCGGCGGGCCAGTCAGCGGCCGTGTCGGCCACGAATCGCGGGAACTGCCTCGCCTGATCGCTGTCGTACCTGGTGCCTGCGAATCGCAGTGTATCAATCTCATCAGCCGCCTGGACCAGGGCACGACCCCGCGTGGCGTCGTCGGCATTGCTCCACGCCGTCAGATCGGCAACGCGAAGGGAGAACTCATCGGCTTCGGGCAGAGAGACGTAGGCATTGCCCTCGCCGCTCAATGGGGTTGCTTCCACTGTCACGATACCGTTACCTCGACCTTTGTAGCGCTATGCACGCCGGGCTTGCTGAAGAAAAGATAGTAGTCGTCCGCGTCCAGGTACATCGGAGCGATCCATCGCCCGTCGCTGCCTGTGGCGGCCTGGCCTCGGATAACGCGCGTGCCTGCGTCGTATTCATCCTTCAGGTAAGCCCGAATAATACCACCGTCCACACCGGCTGCGTTGTGCGTGTAACGGAGGCTGTCGGTGCCTCCGTAGTTGTGGTCCACTTCGACATCGCCGAATCCTGCCCCTGTTGACCAACTACCGCTGCCGTGGGTGGTGGTCAGTTCCGCATCGATCACGTCGGCGAGACCTGGTAAAATGACCTCCGACGTACCGTCCCAGGCGAATTCACACGAGGCCAACAGTTCATCGGAGATAGCCGGCGAAGCCCCGGCCCGCTTGTATGCGTCGATTGAGTAATTCCCCTCACCTGAAATCCCAGCCGGGAAATCGGCCTCGTAGCGATAACCACCCGCCGGCGTCTCGGCCAGGGTAATGTCGTAATCGTCCCAGTTGCCGACGACGAATGCCTCAAACGCCGAACCGTTCCAGTATTGCCCGTCGGCATTGCGAATCGTTATGTATAGATTCTCGCCGGTCGCCGTGTGTCGATATTGAATTTCATTTGCCATTGTTTGTAACCCGATTATCCTCGTTACATTTAAGCCAGCGCATCAATGCCTGGCATATTACCTGCCGCTGCCCTGGTGCCGACAACCAATCGAACATCCCCGATGTACATCAACCCCGTGCTGGTCGCAGCAGGGCCGCCGTAATTTGGACAACATTTCAGATATATCAGTGAGGCATTTTCAGGGACATATGTCGTTATAGAGTGGTGATGCCATTCACCATCCCAATAAGATGCTGGAATCGTCCACACGGAACTCTTGCTGTCGCCGAAATCAATGATGACCATCGGTATCTGGTCCGCATGTATATCCGTCAGTTTGACACTAAAACTCACGGTAACAAAATGCCCGCCGAGTTGTTTCCTGATTGGAACTGACAGCGATTGACTACCCCATCCAGAGGTGTTTATGCCGTTCGGCGTGATTTTCAACGAAGCGAAACTACCTACGGGGTAGGTAGTGTCGTCGCGGGCAATCGTCGCGTGCCATGCGGCCCATCCCGTAGTGTCCGTGTCGAACTGCGGATTCGTGAAGTAGTTGATTCCCGACGGCGAACTGGCCAGCAGCAAGTCGAACTGGTCCCAAGTGTTGCCATTGGCCAACAGGTTCACCAGAGAATCCACCCGTCCGCAAATAGTTCCTGGGTCTGTCCTATTGCAATAACCGCATACGAGTCCGAACGCCTCGGTCAGGCCGTACCATAAGGCCGTTCCACTTGGACTGTCCGAATCGTTCCGTTCCAGTTTGACCATCTCACGAAGATTTGCCAGGTTCGCATCTATCCCATAGAGACGTACGTATTTGTCGTGGCCGTTTGAATAATCAGCCCCGGTCAATTCACTGTCGGTAGCAAGGACAAGATGCCCCGACGCAGTTTCCAGCATCCACCAGCCCGCCCCCGTGATTTTGCCTATCTCTGTTTTGACGCCGGTGGAAAGATCCATCTTGAATACAGACTGACCACCGACAGACGACGAATCCAGAGCCCAAACCGCATAACGAGTCGAGCCGACAGTTTTGAGGACCATCGACACCGCCCGGAAATCCTGACTGTCGGGCAAACCAGCGGTTAGATTGTCATTTAAGACGTAATCTTCATCTACAACCTGGCCGGAGGAGTCTAGACCCCACCGGGTCTTCCACGTTCCGGGGTTGGCTCGCAAGTCCGCTATGTCATCACAGATAAGAATCCTCGACGCCGAGTTGGAGTCGCCGACCATTATGTAGAGTTTGCTCGTGGTGCTGTCCCATACCGCACCGTGGTAATGCCTGATAGTGTCGGCGGCTGCGGTTATGAGCGGGTCGCTATCGTCAAAGCCCGGCGCGTTGTCGCCCCAGTTCTGCCCGCCGTCCACACTAACCCATATTCGCTTGCCGTCGGTATCGTATTCGAAGAAGAACAACACACCCGATCCACAATCAACCAACGAATGAGGTAGGCAACTTTGCGCTCCGGTACCTGTATAAGTGAGAACCGTTGCGAAGTTGGCCGTCCCATCGGCGGAGCGAATCAGATACGCCGTGTTTCCGCTGGTTTGATACATGAAAACGGCCTTGTCCGTGCCGTCAGCCGACCAGAAATAACTCCACTCGCTGCGACCGCCGGGGATGGTGCCCGATTGCGGATTGCGACGACCGTCAAATACAACGGTTTGGTCCCATCGTGTGCCGAGAAACAACGACCCGTCGAAGGTTATTCGTGGCGTTTGGATGCGGTCCATCAGCCCGACCCCGGCGGCGGCCCAAGCGGGGTCGTCATACAACTTGGCGATAGTAACAGCCATGTCGGCCAAGCCTGCCGTACTGTGCATGTGCCGCCCATCGGCATTCGAGCCGTCAACCAGTTCTCGCGGAATTGTCCTGTTCCAATCAGACATGTATTGCTATTCGGCAAAAACAAACCGGCCCGGCTTCGCACGTCGGCTCAGCCGGACCGGTTTATGGTCAGTCTGGATGTTCTTGAGATCAGGCTGCCTGGTTCAACCAGGCTGAGGCCTTTATGCTGGGGGTCGTACCGGCGAGTGTCCAGACCAGCTTGACGTATCGCTTGACCGAACTGAAGACCTTCGAGATCTGGCCAATGGCGGTAACGCCGATTATCAGGCCGGTGGAGGTGAAGGTTGAGTTGTCGTCGGATTCCTTGACCTCGACCACGTAGGTTTCATCTTCGGTGGTGTAGTCCAGCGTATCGATGTTCAGTTCCAGTCGCGTCGGCTGATCCGGCTGAGGGGCGTAACCCTCGCCCAGGTCAAGCACGGTCTCGCCGTCGCCGGTTTCGGTCAGCGTCTGGCCGTCCATTAGTTGCAGTGAGTCGTCTAACATGTCAATTCCTCTTGCGGCAAAATCTTCGGGCTTTCCCGACTTGCCGCAAAACCGAGAAAGCCCGTACACTAAAAATTCCTATCCTTATGCAGGCAGTGCGTTAGTGATACCGCCGTACCGCGTTGCGCCCTTGGGGTGATGGACGGTCAGGCCTGCACGGCCTTCGACCAGTATCTGACCAGTCGTGCCACGCACGCCCTGATCTTCGACCTCGAAGATTCCCTGGTCGGCATGGGTGGCAATGCCGACGACGAACTCTTCGTCGTTCTCGCCGGGCCGGAAGCATACGATGCTACCGGTAACGTTCGATGAGCCTCGCGTTTCGTTGAACTGCATGATCTCTGTACCGGCTTCATCCTCACCGGGCACGACGATGCGAGAGCCGTTGTAACTCTTGGGAGTGTGCTTGCCTTCCCATTCGATCAGAGTAACGATCGTGCCATCATCTGCGCGGATAACAGCGCCTAGCCGGCGTCGCATGGCCGCTCCCATCAGCAATACCTTCTGGCTGTTCTCGCCGGGGACGCGATCCATCAGCTCTTCGAGAACCAGCAGGTCTATCGGGCCGCCGTTGGTTCCGCCCCACTTGAGGTTACCGCCGGTCAGACGTTTGTAAAGACCGTCGAATCCCTTCGGGTTGGTCTTTGTGTCGCCCTTGACGAAGTTCTTAATGTAGAACCTCGCGGCTGCCTTGGCCTTCATGGCGACTTTGTTGGCCTTGTAGGCGTTGTTGCCGTACAGCTGTCGGTCAATGTTGGCCTCGCCGCCCAAGATTACCGCCGGTTCTCTGATCTGGTTGACGACGCCGGTTGTCTTGGCAGCGGCGGGGTAGTCGCCATTGAGCGACCTGAAGCCGATCCCGCCGAGGGACGCCTCCCTGTCATACTCATAGACGAAGGCGTCGCCGAGGTCCTGAAACTTGAGCAGCTCGAACAGGGCGTTCTCTGCTGCGAAAATTTCCACTACGCCACGGCGTGCTTTGTTTGGTACCTGAGTTGCGTATTGAAGTAGCGTTTCAGCCATTTTGTTTGTCCTTTCACTTTGCTTTTATTGACTCGTTTTGTCAGTCCATTCCGCCGCGATGATTTATTTGCCGGATTCTGTCAGACCGGCGGCGATCTTCTGCGTCGGAGACATCTTTTCCAGGTCAACGGCTCCGCCGTCCGTCGCCTGACCCGGTGCGCTCGCTCCGATGTCGGCTGCCTTAATGCCATAGTCGCCACTGGCGGCGTCGGCCTGTAATGCTTCCTGTGCCTTTTCCAGACCGGCCTTGAGTGCATCCTCGTCTTCCGTGTCGAAGGGGATGTGCTGGTGGTAGGCCGACGGAATTTTAGAGGCGTTCGCCTCGATGAACTTCTTCCTGGCGTCGCCGATCTTTTTCTGTGCTTCGCTTTCCTCGGCTGCCTTGGAGGTCGTTTCATCGCGGACCGTGAATCCGGCCTGCACCGCCTCATCGACAACCTTCTTTACGTCGTCGGCCGTGAGGCCCTCACCGGCGGTCTGCTTACCGGCAAGACCATCGACCTTCTCGGTCAAGTCCTGCATCGCGGTCTCGGCTGCCGTCCTGGCCTGTTTGGCAAACTGCTCACCGGCTCCGGCAAGGCCGTCGTCGATTATCGTCTGGATGTCCTTCTTGTCCTTTTCGTCAAGCGCCATGAACGCTCTCCTTTCGTGATTAGTAGGTAGTGAAACTCATACTTTGGGTTATTCGGAAAAAAGGCTTGGCCTTTCGTCAAGGCGCGACAGGTTCAGCGACGCTGGAGGCTTCATTCTGGCCGGTGATCTTCCGCCTGGCCGCGAAGATTCGATCCTGTCCACCATAGGACTTTTGCGCCGCACGGCCGTCGATGCCGAGGAACTTCGGATTAATTCTGCCACGTTCTTTTTCCCTGGCCGACGCCAGGCGATCCACGAACGGGGCGATGTTATGCGTGCAGTTGGGATGAAACGGCGGACCGCCGCCTGGGATGCTGTCGAGCGGTGGGTAGTCCGGATGCCTGCCGGAGATGCTGAAAATCTTGCCGACGTAAAAATCGCAGAAGTCGCCGCTGATCGGACCGACGATCACCACCAGGTCAAACATCATATCGTCACCGAGTTCCCGGCCCTGCTCGGTGAGCCGTTGCTTTGTGGCGTGGGTAACGGCCTCGCGGAGTTGGTAGTGGGCCACAAGATTGCAGTACTTCGTGATCTTCATCCGGGCCTTGCCGGTCTGGATGTAGCCGGCCTCGAAGTCGGCAATCTCCAACAATTCGGCTTCGGTCATCTGGCCCGATTCAAGTAGCTCCCGGCCGCCTTCGGCCAGACGCTTGCGAAGCGATCTACCTATATTGTTAACGCTTCCACCACTGACCAGGCCGCGTGCGATCACCTCGGACAGTGAGGGATCGGCCAGTACCTTTTGTGACGTCCGGGAGATGATCCTCTTTGCCCGCTGGGTGAGGTTCTGATTGGCACCCGCCATGTCGCGGGCAAGCTGGGTAGCGAAAGCATCGACCGCCCCCTCATTGATTTTGAGGAAGTCGCCGCCGAGTTCGCCGATGGGAAGGTCCACGCCGATCCGCAGCAGGTCCTTATCCGAGAAGGCTGCGCCCTGACGATACTGCTCGGCGACATTTCCAACCACCCATTGATCAGACTCGGTCCCCAGTCGGCGTGATAACAGATTTACCTGCTTCAGCAGCTTGGCGGATTTACCCCGCTGGAAATCCGAGCCGCCCAATAATCCGGCCAGGTCATCAGCGGCCCGACCGTAAATGCGATCAAGGATTTTCAGTTGGTGGCTATTTGTGCCTGGTGGTCGCACGCCTCAATACCTCACTACGCCGTAGAAATCGCCTGTGTGGGCTTGAATGCCAGAACCGCTAGCCACACAGGCATGTTTTCGGCCATGGGCGTCCTGGGGCGTTTTGTGGCTATTCGTTGTCGGGGACGCCCACGATGGGTTTTCCACCCATAATCGCCAACATGGTTTTCGGGTTATCGCAGATCACGGCATACAGGCCGGAAGCCAGGGCAGTCAGTTTGTCGTGAGGCATGTCTATATCCAGACGTGCGTTGACGGCCTCGATAATCTCGTGGACAAGTACCTCACCCTGAAGCGAAGGTGCCATGTCAGTTGCAATGGCAATCTCACACTGGGTTTGGTTGTATTCGCCGGCGGCGAACCGCTCGACGGCGATTCGTTTGTTCGGCACAACCTTAATCTCCATCCCCATAATTCTGACTGTCGTGATCGCTTCTTTTTTCATCCCTTGCGCTCCTGTTATTCGTTGCCTGCCAAGCCCATCATCCCGCCACGAAGCGCCGTCGGCAGGCTGGCCTCGGCCTCGGCTTCGATCAGTTCCAGTTCTTCCTCTACTATGGCCTTGTCGCTGTGCATCCAGGTGAGGGCGCGTTTTCTCGACATCAGACCGGATGAGTAGTAGCCGGTAACGACCCCCATCATATCCTCATCATCAATCGGCAGACCGTCCGACCAGGTTAGGGTGGTCGGCAATACCGGATAGGTGACTCCCGGCGTGTGGATGTTCTCCAACTTAAATGCGATACGAAAAACATCCTCAATCGACGGGGCCATGTAGATACGCTTGCGGTTGACGCGGGCAAGCGTCTGCGTGACGACCAACTTGAATTTCTTCCAGCTGTCGGCGCTGGTGCCCGCGCTACGGCCCAGCAGCTCCGGAGCGATTTCCATGTGGCCAAGGAACGCGCCACGGGCATCGGTCAGAGCCGTGCCCGCGTCGGCAAGCTGTGCCTGCCAGGTGATGTACTTCATTGCGTCCTTGCTCATGTCATCGACGGCCAGGGCGCGACCGGACGCCTTCAGGTTGCCGTGTTCATCAAACAAACTCTCCAACGCCTGGACGGCCGGATCGGCGTGCTTGTCGAGTACGCGGGAGATCTGGCTCCGGCGGTTGTTGACTTCATCGACCAGCGTAAGGCACTCGCCGTCGTAGTCGCTTGCGCCCACACCGCCGGTAGAGTAGTTGCAGATTTCGACAATCATCAATTCGTCGATGCCGGTGGGCTGGATTTCGGTCAGGCCGGAACCCGCCAGTTCCAGCGGGGCACGCGATTCGACGCTGAGGGAATTCTTTTTCAGCAGCCAGAGAGAATTTGTGATCTGGCCCGGCGCGTGGTCTATCACCCGGACGTATTGCTGATCTCCAATGCGGACCGTAAATTTGATCGTCGCTCCGACGAGCCGGTCGGAGCCGAGGTCGTAGCGGGGGAATACATGCTCCGGCGCAACGCTCTCCAACCTCACCTGTCCGTTACGCACTACCGCCTGCCAGTATGCCTTGCCCGCCCAACTGGCCACGGTCGCGGCGTTGTACAATAGCGGATGCAAACGACTGGCCTGGCTGATCCTCGCAATCGCCTCGGCGGTCTGCTGATCGGCGTCGGCCGGTTCAACGACCAGCTCCTCGCCAAAAAGCAGATCGGCGAATTTCAGCGTGCATCGACCGGGCAGATTCTCGGTGATGTACAATACATTAGAGGCGTTGGGACCAAGCGCCTTATAGACGTGCTGTGAGCGGTTGCCGCGATAAAAATACTCCTTATGCTTGCCCTCGAAGATCAGTCGCAGATCGGCGAGCTGCTTTACGCGGGCGGATTCCTTGTCCGTCAGGTACGGCTTGCCGGTACGGATACCTATTGATGTAGATTCGTTTGCCATTTTTTAACTCCTACCAGGCTGACGGCTTGGCGACGGTGCGGGCCTTGCCGATAACCCTTGCATTGCGGGCCGCGTAGATCGCCCACAGGACCGCTTCAAGGTAATCATCCTTAATCCATGTAGTGCGTCGGCTGAGTTTTTTCCCGCTGACCGGATTGATCACATCCAGATCGACCGTCTTTCGCGGACCGCCGTAAGAGGGGATGCCGCCGCCGGAGGCGTCTTCCCGGTAATTTTTTAATTCCGCGTGTAAAACCGTGTAAGTCGGAGATGCAAAGAATCGCCGCGTGATAATTAAATTGTGCATGAAGAGTACCAACTGCTGTTTGGCCTGGCTGGTCATGTGCTCGACCGTTACGCGATCTCCGAATCGTTGCGACTTGCACCATTCGCCCAGGTCGCTCGCCTGGTAAGACTCCAGCGCCACGCGACCGATGCCCCAGGTCTTGTCGATCTGCGTGATCTTCTCCTGGATCGGGTCGCGCAACGTCCGCATGAATTCCCACGCGCCCAGCAGGACGTACACGCTACCGTCGCAAACTTCCTGGGCAACTTCGGTGCCGTGCTCGTCATAGACCGGCATGGGCTTGCCCACCATTTCGGGGATAATGGTCTTGCCTACAACCGGCAGGACTGATCGGTCGGGCGATTTGGAAAATGCACCTGCACGGTCAAGCCCGACCCCGATTGACCAGCGGCCATCACCGCCGATCATCTTTGCCGCCGCTTCCAACGAGTGGCCCGACAGTACCGGCAGTAGTCCTTCCAGGAAGAGCGGGTCGATCTGTTCGTCGCTCCAGAGTACCTCGCCGGCCCCGCTGGGCTGGTTGCAGTGATTCCGCAGGAATTCGCCCCGCGTCATCTGCGCGAATCGCCCGCGTATCCATTCGGGATCGAGCCACGGGTGAATCGGTTCGACACCTTCAGCCAAGCCCACACCGCACCCGCGTTTGAGAACATCATCGAGATCGTCGAAGTGGATGTACACGCAGCCAATCGAAGGATCGCCGATTGTCGGATTCGGCTGTCGATTTTCATCAGCCGCCCGGCGTGCTTCCTCCTCGGCTGCCTGGGCGAGATCGACGTAGCGGGCCACGGCGTTGGATTTGTCCCCCATGTTGGAATCGACGAACGCCACGCCGCACCAGGCGTCGCCCGTGGAGGATGCGCCGACTTGGTAGATCGCGTCGCTGGGTGCCTTGCACAATTCTGTGTTGTGATAGACGCTGATCTTCTGGCCGTAGGTACTGGCTTCCTTGGACGGCTGGGTCTTGATAATCGAGCCGGTGTGATTAAACAAAATCGCGTCGGTGAGGATCGTGATCTCGCCGGCGGTTTCGAGCTCTGCCAACCTCGGCGAATTGCGAATCATGTCCACGATCTGCTTGAAGACCGTGTCGCCGCCCTGTTCTTCACTGTTGGCCTGGATAACGACAACCTGGTCGTCGTACTCCAATACCCGGTGAAGATCATAAGTCGCCGTGATCTCCGTTTTGGCGCACCGGCGGGTAAAGCACGGCATGATCGTTTTGTAGCGAAGCACTCCGTCGGAAGTAACGGCAAAGAGTTTGCGGATTGCATCGGCCTGCCATCCGCTGTATCGCAGGGGCTGCCAGCCCTTGCCCTTGACGTCACGATAGCAGTTTTTCTCGACCCACTCGATGTGTTCATCGGGGGTGAAGTGACGCAACGGCCCAGCCGGTTCAGGCGTGGTAGTTTTCCCGTCACCGAGCAGGCGCTCAATCTGCTGAGCCGAATTCTTGCGACGGGTTTTACGCGGACGTTTGGCCATGTAGGGTTATTCGGTAAAGACGCGGCGTGCGACCTTTCGCAAAGCCGCACGCCAGGACGTCTCTTGACGGCCGGAGTCTGTGGCCTCTGCCCCTCACATCAAAGGGAGGCCGACATCGAGGCACCGTCATACGCCGGCCTTTTCTGGGTTTTCAATTAAAAATATCGCTGTCAGGTTTCGGGCTGGGCTTTCTGGTTCACCAGCCGCTTGAATTCGGCCATGATTTTCGGTTGCAATTTCTCGAAGCCCGGCACGATGCGACGGACGGCCTCGATCAGGCAGTCAATCGCATCGGCACGCCGGGCTTCTTCAGCCAGTTTGGAGTCCAGCATCTTGTCCACTGCCTTTGTCGCATTGATGAACGCAAAAACCTCCTGGCTGAAACTGCCGTACTCGGCGTCTTCGACCTGGGCGAGCGCCCGTTCCTGCAACTTGGCTTGCATCTTCATCATCCCCGCTACCAGTCTGGTCTTGGCGGAAACAAAGTCCTTCGTTACGGCATTCTGGGCGGCGGCTTCAGCCTCGTAGCGCCGCTCCGACCAGGTTTTGCCCTCGGCATTAGGAACGTAGGCCCACTTCTCGATTGTCTTGGCCGTGGGATTTTTTTGCCTGGGGTGTCGGCGCTTCAGTTCGGCGGCGATCTCGGCGGGAGAGTTGCCCAGCAGGTACAACTCGTAGGCTTCGGTCCTGGTCTCCGGTGCGTGGGCCATCAGGAACCCTCCAATTCATCCCACGGCTTGTCGCGCTCGATAAAAGTTACGCCGGCGGCGGTGAGTTTCCAGCGCTTTGCCTTTTGCTTCTTGACGGGGTGTTCGACGATCTCGCTGTCGATCAGGCCGCGTGCCTCCAGATAGCCCAGGTCGCGCCGGACATATTCCTCCGACAGCGGTTCGGACAGGTCAAACATCACGTCAACGAGTTGCCGTTCGGCGATGCTTGCCGGATAGACTGCGTTGATGAAATCGAGGAGAAGGGCTCGGTCTTCTCGAATCTGCGTATGTCGCGGGCTGAACTTGCTCATGTCTTCTCCGTCGGACAGGTGGCCTGCTTGCACGGCAGGTCTTTAACTTCGGCCATCAGTTCACGGTGGTGACCGTCGATCTTGCGGGACAGCGCACCGTACAGCCGCATCCCTTCGTGTCTTGTCTGGTAGTTTTCCTTGAGGTCGGAGTTCACGTGCCACGCCCGCTCATTGAGTTCGTGGAACGATTTGTGCCGGCTCTCGCGTTCGGCCTCTATTGCCCCCGTCAGTTTATCGATGCGGGAATCAAGTTGTTCGTTCCCCTTGTCAATCTTTGCGTCCAACTGTCCATGACCTTCATCGTTTTGTCGGACCAGTCGCCGCACCGACCAGGCGGTTACACCTACCGCTATTCCGATGACCATGTTCAAGGCGAACAAGGCGATTCCGCCAACCGACAGATCACGAAGGAATACCGCCGCCACACATCCGATGGGTACGTAGTTCATGTCAGGCTATTCGGAAAAAAAAGAAGGCCGCTCATCAGCGGCCTGATTATTGCTGCTGATAACCACGCGGAGTCTAAATCGCAACCTTTGGTCTTTGCGGCTTCGCGCCTTCAAGCGGTTTTTCCGCCAAGTCCCGTGTGTCCCGCTGACCGGTTCGGCGGAAGATCGCCTTGACGCCCTCAATCAGTTTCCAGAGTTCATGCTCGGAGAGTTCCTCAAAGAAAGCGGCGCACCGACCACAGGTGCGGGTCTGCCAGGTCATGGATTGCATCGGGCTTTTTTCGTAGCCGGCGGGGATGATCCTTGAGATCGCATAGCACAGGCGGACCATATTGATATGCCCGCCCTGGCCGTCGAACCGGCCGCACAACATCGGCTGACGACTGCGACGGCCGGAAAGGTAATTCAACCAGTCCAGCGTGTGATTGATCTGGCGATTGTTCATGTCCTTGCAGCTCTGGACGCCGACAAACGTCTCCAGCAGATGCCGGTATTCGTCGTCGCCAAGACCGAGCACTTTCTTGGCTGCGTGAATCCGTCCGATCTGTAATCGTCGCTGTTGTGCGTTCACGTTATCGCCTCTCCATCTTCACCTATTGCGCCGGGTACACGCCGCCAGAAGTCCTCGTTGTCGTAACCAAATCTGCCCAGCACCTTCAGGATAGTCCAGCGGAACTGGTGGCCGAACTGATCCATCGCCGTCCCACGCGCCGCCAGCATGAGCAGGCGTTGCGCCTCCGCCCTGGTCAGGATCAGGTGCAGGCCCTTGCCGGATTGCGTGGGGCGGACAATCATCTCACCACCCCTTGACCAGCAGTATCCAACCGACAACGGCAAGCATTCCCAGAATCATCGTCTGCATACAGTTATCGTCTGTCAGATCACAATGTTGCATGACCCTCAATCGGCCAAGGAACCACGGAGTGAAAATCATTGCTAAAAACCATCCAATCGCAAACATCATGTTGCACCTTCTTTCCTATTTAGAGGTAGTTCCGATCTCTTCCAGCAGCCGGCGGGCCTGGGCGAGTTTGGCCGCCTCAGTCTTGGTCAGGAAGACCTTGCCGTAACGGTCGGCCAGGTAGGCCCGCTCGGCTTCCCATGCAATCGGGTCATTCTGGATCGAGTCCAGCAGTTTGGCCAACAGTTTGACCACGCCGCTTCGACGCGACGCCGGGAGGCGTGCCAGGTCGTCCATACTCACCGGGCGGTCTTCGGGCTTCTCGCCGTCTTCGAGCGGTATCAGGATGTC
>JAUVIQ010000169.1 GCA_030592655.1 Planctomycetales bacterium
GAAGCATTCGCCAATCTTTCTTGCATCCGCCACGGGTCCAGACATTTGCCATTTGCACGATTCTTCTCGCTGCCGCCTCGTAAAGCTTGACCCTCGCCGGCGAGGTCGCCAGCGTCGTACCGTTACCCGGGAGCGCCATTCCGATTGCTTCGGACAGGCAGTTCATACTGTTCGCGGTGAACAACCCGCTGCACGAACCGCAGGTCGGGCAGCTATGGTGTTCCATTTGCCTTACGTGCCAAGTTGACATTTCGCCCATCCGGTGAGCGGCGACCGCCTGGAACTGGTCAACGAGGTCCACGTCCCTTCCCTCGTAGCGTCCAGTCTCCATTGGTCCGCCGGAAACAAAGAGCGTCGGGATATTCACCCGCAGCGCGCCGAGGAACATCCCCGGAACGGACTTGTCGCAGTTCGGGATGCATATAAGAGCGTCAAAGCAATGTGCCCGGCACATGCTTTCGAGGGAATCGGCGATAAGTTCCCGACTTGGAAGGGAGTATTTCATCCCGGTGTGTCCCATTGCGATACCGTCGCAGATACAGATGGTGTTGAAGACGAACGGCGTGGAACCGGCCTGGGCGATGGTATCCTTGATAAGTTCGCCGACCGCGTCGAGGTGTACATGTCCGGGGACAACGTCGGTGTAGGAGTTGCAGATTCCGATGAAAGGCCTGCGAACGTTCAACTCGCTGAGGCCAAGTGACCGGAGCAAAGCCCGATGCGGGCTACGGGGAATACCTCTTTTTACAGCGTTACTTCGCATTTAAATATCTCCACGGAACTGTAGATTCTCCGTATCATAAGATTTACTTTGAATTTGTACCTGTTTTCCTGCCGGACCGCCATTTCTTCCATTTGGCAGGGTCTGGCCCGAATTTCTGCTTCGTCAAACGCTGCAACGCCTTGGCGACGACGGCGCGGTCGGATTCGGACGCTTTGCCAACAATCAGGTCGATTAGATAATCGACGTTTGAAACAAGTTCCTGGGTGGTTACGAATTCATCAATCTGGTTCTGTTTTGGGTTTGATTTGACGATCGTTTTCAGGCGCGAGGCCGTTTCGGGGGGTGTGGAAGACTGCATTATCGTCCGGGCGATAAGACTGCGATAACTCTCGAAATCCGCAGCCAGAGCCTTGCTTGCCTCCTGCCGCTTCTTGTACGAGTTGTCGTTCAGTTGCTCGATGAGTTTTTGTCCCTGCGCGGTTTTCTCCGGCGTTGGGAGGTTCCGAAGCCTCGCCAATGTCGCCTTCTTCACCTCGGCGCTGCACAGCGTCAGCGGCGTTCCTATCCCGACGTGCTTCAACAATGGAAACATCCGCTCATCCACGTATCGCCGGTGCCGGGCGTAAAAGGTCTTGAAAGACTTTTCTTCGCCGGTGAAAACGTTACCGCCGGCGACGTGTTTGACGTGAAACTCCCCTTTCACGCCCTGTTTAATCATCAACGATAACTTGCCGCTCTTGTTGAAAAGGACGAGATCGAAAACCCCCCCGCCATCGTCGCGGAAGTCTATCGTCCTGTGTGGCGGGTGGATTTCCTCCAGCATCACCTTGAAGGGGCCGCAGGCATAATGCAACTTTCCCTTTAACTTACGCGTTGCAAAGGAATTTTTCCTGCCGGACTGACCGCTGCCGCTGCCGGCTCTTGTTAAGTGACCGGCCGCTATCCTGACCCTCATAAAGGCTATTTCAGGCGGGGGGTAGCCCGCCGTTCTCCTGGCCAGGTCGGCCTGCCACTGCCTGGAAGTCCTGTGTTTATATTTCTGCATTTCAGCCATGAGCATCTTCTGGACCTCGGAGCGGCTCTTACCGGCAAGGTCTTTGTTCCAGTGTTCGTTGTCCAGTCGCAGGTTCTCATCTTTCCAGTTCAGTTTCAGCAGCCCGCCGATACGGTCGGAAACCTTCTGGAAGCAACCCGTCTCAAATCCCGGCTTGGCAGGTTTCGTCGTTGCCTGACGGGTCGTCGGCTTCTCATCCTGTTTTTTCTCCGCGCCGGCGGAGGTTGCGAGGCATATCGAAAAGACCAGCGCCACAGAAGCCGGCAACGTGAAGAAACGTTTATTTTTCGCCCACATTCCGATCATTTCTGTTTCCCCGTTTTGGTAGTAGATTTACCGGCCTGTTTTTTCGACCACCATTTTTTCCATTTGGCCGGGTCTGGCCCGATTTCCTGTTTCGTCAGTTGCTGTAACGCCTTGGCGATAATTGCACGATCGGACGGCTTGACCTCGCCAAGCAGGTCAACAAGATAACCGACATTTGCAGTAAGTTTCTGGGCGGTTACAAATTCATCTGCTGGTTTCTGTTTGGGTTTTGCCTTGACGATCGTTTTCAGGCGCGAGGCCGTTTCGGGCGGTGTGGAAGGATTCCTTATCGTCCGGGTGATAAGATCGCGATAACTCTCAAAATCCCCAGCCAGGGCCTTGCCGGCTTCCTGACGCTTCTTGTACAAGTTGCTATTCAGTTGCTCGATAAGTCTTTGTCCCTGTGCGATTTTTTCCGGCGTCGGTCGGTTTCGGAGCCTCGCCAGAGTCGCCTTTTTCACCTCGGCGGCGCTGTACGACGTCAGCGGTGTTATTACCCCAACGTGCTTCAATAACGGAAACAGTCTGCCTTCGACGTAACGCCGATGCCTGGCATGGAAGGCCTGGAAAGAATTCTCTTCGCCGGTGAAAACGTCCTTGCCGGAAACGTGTTTGACATAAAAACTTCCGTCCCTGCTTTGCTTTACCTCCAACGACAACTTCCCGCGATTGCCGGAAAGGACAATCATAAGAGTTCCATCACCCTCGTCGTTGAAAACTATCGTCCTGTTCGGCGGGCTCTTTTCCTCAAGCACCACACTGATCGATCCTGCCCTGTCATATTCCAGCCTTCCCTTCAACTGCGTCGTCGTGAAGGCGTTGTGTCTCATGTTCATTGTACCGCCGGCGTTGGCGCTTTTTGGCCGCCCTGCCGCTGTCCGCAACCTTATGAAAGCACCCTCGACCGGAGGGGAATTCAATATCCTTTCCACCTCCCCCGCCCTGTAATTTTTCGAAGCCGGACCGGGATACCGCTGCTTCAGTTCGCCATCGAGCATTTTGACTATCTCGGCCTTGCTCTTGCCCTCAAAGTCTTTCGTCCAGTTCTTGCGGTCAAGTTGGAGGTTTTCGCCTTTCCAGTTCAGCTTCACCAACCTGCCAATGTGCATGGCGATTTTGTCGAACGTGCCTTTTTCAAATCCCGGCTCGACAGGTTTTGTCGTCGCCCGGCTTGTCGTAGGCGCGGTAGCCGGTTTTTTCTCCACGCCGGTGGACGCCGCGAGACATACCGAAAGGGCAATTACCGCAAAAACCGGCAACGTGAAGAAATACTTATTTTTCACCCACATTTCGATCATTTCTGTTCTCCCGTTTTGGTAGTCGATTTACCGGCCTGTTTTTTCGACCACCATTTCTTCCATTCGGCGGGGTCGGGTCCGAATTTCTGTTTCGTCAGTTGCTGCAACGCCTTGGCAACAATCGTACGGTCGGCTTTGGACGCCTCGGAAAGCAGGTCTATCAGATAATCGATATTCGTAACAAGTCCCTGAGCGGTTACAAATTCATCAGCCGGTTTCTGTTTTGGTTTTGCCTTGACGATCATTTTCAGGCGAGAGACCGTTTCGGGCGGTGTGGAAGGCTTCCTTATCGTCCGGGCGACAAGATCGCGATAACTCTCAAAATCCGCCGACAGGGCCTTGCTGGCTTCCTGGCGATTCTTGTACAGATTATCGTTCAGTTGCTCGATGAGTTTTTGTCCCTGTGCGGTTTTCTCCGGCGTCGGTCGGTTTCGAAGCCTCGCCAGCGTCGCCTTTTTCACCTCGGCGCGGTCAGGCGTCAGCGGAACGCCTATCCCCCAGTGCTTCAGCAATGGGAACAACCGCCCTTCGGCGTAACGCCGATGTTTGGCGTAGAAGGCTTTGAAGGACTTCTCGTCGGCGGTAAAAACCTTGCCGTCGGCGACGTGTTTGACGTGAAAGTTTCCATCCTTGCTCTGCTTTACCTCCAGCGAAAACTTATCCTTATCGCCGGAAAGGACGATCATAAGAGTTCCATTACCCTCGTCGCTGAAAACTATCGTCCTGCGTGGTGCGTGGATTTCCTCCAGCATCACCTTGATTGCTCCGCCCCTGTTATATTCCAGCCTCCCTCTCAACTGCGTTGTTCTGAAGTCGTTATGCCTGTTATTCAATGTGCCGCCGCTGCTGCCGCTTCTTAATCGCCCGGACGCTACCCGCAGCCTTATGAAAGCGCCCTCGAACGGAAGAGAGCGATATATCCGCTTAGCCAGTTCGGTAACATAACCCCCACCCCGGGGATACGACTTCTTAATTTCCGGCGTGAGTATCTCGATGGCCTCGGCCTCGGTCTTGCTCTCGAAGTCTTTTGTCCAATTCCCGCGGTCCAGTTGCAGTGTCCTGTCTTTCCAGTTCAGTTTTATCAGCCTGCTCACAGACACGGTGATTTTGTCGAACACGCCTTTTTCAAATCCCGGCTCGACCTTCTTTTGGGCGGCGGGTGAGGTCGCGGTTGTGGTAATCTGTTTTTTCTCGCCGGTTCCCGCCGCTGCGACACACCCCAACAGGGCTGACGCCGCACAGAACTTCACTACGGACAGATGTATGTTCCTGTTGGTCTTTCGTACCATGATAATCGCGTATCTCCGCAAAGACGCCTTCAGCCTTCAGATTCTATCGTCTTCCGGCATTTTTTCAAGTCGGAGCCGGTTGCGTTGTTGGTTGAATGTAGCATGGGCGTCTCGCCCATGTTGCGTAGATTGCCCAGTTTCCGCGAAACACGGGCGAGACGCCCGTGCTACGGTCAACAACGCAACCGGCTCTTCAAGTCGGCGTCGGACTCGACAATCGCGCCTCAGCCATTTACAATCACGGCAGAGAAAAAGATGCAAAAGTCGTCAAAACCCTTTTTTGCTTTTCTTTTTTACTTTTTTACTTTTTTTCAATCGGCAATCGGCAATCGGCAATCGGCAATCGAATGGTTCCTCTACCTTTGGCTAACATACTGCACCACAAGGTTCCCAGCGCGCTCAGCGCGTTGGGCGTGGCAATCGGTGTGTGTATGATGATTACGCTTTCGGGCCTGGCGCGCGGTTCGCTGGGCGAGGTAGCCGACAGGTGGGAAGCAGTCGATGCCGACCTGATTATCTATCCGTCCAACTGGTCCGACAATATAATCACCATCAGCGGCGGGGGAATGTCCGACAAGGACGCCGAAAAGATAAAGAATCTCGCAATCGGCGACAATGCCGCAGTCGAATATGTCGTACCGATATACCTCCAGCGTATCAGCGTCAAAGGTGTCGAGCACAGCGTCGTCGGCGTCCGCCCCGAAGACCTGCAGTATCTGATCGGCGAAGGCGGAATCACAAAAGGGCGTATTTTCGACCCCAAAAACGCCTGCGCGGATTGGTTAAAGGAAAAATTCTCCACGCCCAGCGACGAGATTATTGATATTTCCGAATCCGAACTCGCAGCCCACGGCGGGCTGGAAATGGTCATCGACTCGCGTCTGGCGAGGGCTTCGAGTCTGAAGGTGGGCGATGAGGTTTATTCGGCTGGGCGTAATTTCACTATCGTCGGTATCGTACCGGCTGGGGCGATGGTTCGCGCTTTTATCCCGCTGGCGACAGCCGAGCACCTGTTTTACGGCGGCATGGGGCGATTCACGCTTATGATGGTAAAACTCCGCGAAGGCGTGTCCATCGGCGTAGCCAAAGAAGCGATCCGAAAGAACAAGCACCTCAAGGTTATGTCCGTCGGCGAGTACCGCGCGATGCTCGAAAGCAGTTTCGGAGTAATCTATCCCTTTGTCGATACAGTCAACACGATTACGCTCATTGTGGCGTTTTTGTTTATCCTGGTAACGCTTTACACGATGGTCATCCAGCGAAGACGCGAGATCGCCATCCTCCGCTCGATGGGCGCATCGAGGCGGTTCATACTGCGAGAAGTGCTGACCGAGTCGCTGATATTGACGGCGATCGGAGCAGCCGTCGGAATAGCGCTGGCGCCCGCCGCCGGGGCAGGTATCGAAGCCGTCAAACCCCTGCTGACCGTCCAACTTACCGCCAAATGGATGCTGATAGCCGCCGCCGCCGCCGTCGTCGGTGGAACGCTCGCGGCGATATACCCGGCATGGCGGGCAATGAACGTGGACGTAGCAGAAACATTAAGCCTGGAGTAGTCCACGGATTACACAGATTACACGGATTTACAGTAAAGCATCAGCGCAGTATGGAAAGTCAAGAATACATCCTGCAAGCGTCCGGTTTGCACAAGTCCTTTGGTTCGGGGCAGGTGGCTGAGCACGTTCTGCGCGGGCTTGACCTGCGTGTTCGTCGTGGCGAGTTCCTGGCTGTGATGGGCCCGAGCGGGTGCGGAAAGAGCACGCTTTTGCATCTTCTGGGCCTGATGTCCGGGCCGGACGAGGGAAGCGTCATCATCGACGACCTCGACACGACAGGTCTGGGCGAGCCTGGGCGGGCCGGACTGCGCAGGCGGAAAATCGGATTCGTCTTCCAGCGGTTCAACCTTATCAGCGTGCTGAGCGGATACGATAATATCGCGCTGTCGCTTCGGATTCGCGGGATGGACACCAGCCGGACAAGCGAACTGCTCCGCGCGATGGGCGTAGAAGCAGTAGCCCGTAAAAAACCGTTCCAGATGTCCATAGGCCAACAGCAGCGTCTGGCCGTGGCGCGGGCGATAGCGCATAAGCACGATATTCTCATTGCCGACGAGCCGACCGGAAGCCTC
>JAUVIQ010000249.1 GCA_030592655.1 Planctomycetales bacterium
GCCCCGGTAGGACTGAAGGCGGGTCAGAAAATCTATTCCGGCGACGAGGCTGAACCAAGGATTGGAAATTGTCTGCCTCTGACGAATATCCCCACTGGACTGACCATACACAATATCGAGATGACACCCGGCCAGGGCGGAAAGTTGGTACGAACCGCCGGCGGATCGGCCAAACTTATGGCCAAGGAAGGAAAGTGGGCACATTTGCTCCTTCCGAGCGGCGAGATGCGGATGGTCGATGCACGCTGCCGGGCGACGGTAGGTCAATTGGGAAATCTTGACCATCAAAACGTCAAACTTGGAAAAGCCGGCAGGAAGCGTCATATGGGGCGCAGACCTCACGTTCGCGGCGTCGCAATGAACCCCGTAGCCCATCCGATGGGCGGTGGCGAAGGTCGAAGCGGTGGCGGACGACATCCGTGCAGCCCGACCGGAAAACTGGCAAAGGGTGGAAGAACACGACATAAAAAGAAAGCGTCGAACAAACTGATTATTCGTCGCCGCCGGAGCAAACGCTACGGACTGGTGAAACTATAAAGAACCGATACGTCGGGAATAAAAAATGCCTAGAAGTCTGAAAAAAGGACCTTACGTGGACGAAAAGCTTTTCCGCAAGATTCAGCGGCAGAAGCAGAGCGGTTCTCGCGAACCGATCAAGACGTGGGCGCGGGCCTGTACGATCGTACCGGAATTTGTCGGGCATACGTTCAGCGTGCATAACGGAAAGATTTTCCATTCCGTCTTTGTTACAGAAGATATGGTGGGACATAAGTTAGGAGAGTTTTCTCCGACGCGAATGTTCCGTGGACACACGGCGGCGAAGCGCAAATAAGTAAAACGCCAAAGCCCCGATGAAAGATATTATTGATATGTCCTGGAAAGCGACACACAGGTTTGCCCGAATCAGTCCGACGAAAGTTCGGCTGATAGTGGATTTGATTCGTGGTCGAGACGTGGAAGAGGCGCTGAACATGTTGAAGTTCACGCCGCATCGCGGAGCGGCGTTCGTTCGCAAGATACTCGTCAGCGCCGTAGCGAACGCCGACGAAGCCGAGGCCAATACCGATTCGCTCTATGTCGAGCAGGCGTTTGTGAATCAGGCTCCGACAATGAAACGCTGGCGTCCGAAGGACCGTGGACGCGCTTTTCCGATTATGAAGCGTAATAGTCATATAACCATTGTGGTTGAATCGAGATAGCGTCAGGAATAAGGAATTATGGGTCAGAAAGTTTCGCCAATTGGATTTCGGACCGGGATCACCCGAGGGTGGGCAAGCCGATGGTTCGCGCCTAAAAGTAATTTCGGCGAGTTCCTGGTCGAGGACTGGAAAATCAGGGAGTTCATAGAGAACCGCCTGAACCGCCAGCCTCCCTACGCCGGAATAAGCAGGATAGAAATTGAGCGCACCCGCGAAGAGGTCAAGGTTACTCTCAAAACCGCAAGACCCGGACTGGTTATAGGACCTCGCGGCGCCGAGGTGGAAAAACTCAAAGAGGCGCTGGAAGACCTGTCGGACCGTCGCGTTAACGTCAATGTCCTGGAAATTTCCCATCCTGATCTGGACGCGCAACTGGCAGCAGGCGCTGTGGCTGAACAACTCAAGCGACGCGCCAGTTTCAGACGAGCAATCAAGCAGCGATGCGAGACGATTATGCAGGCCGGCGCTAAGGGCGTGAAGATACAGGTCAGCGGTCGTCTTGGCGGCGCTGAGATGAGCCGGACCGTCAAGACGATTTTGGGGTCCATCCCGTTGCACACGCTGGATGCGGATGTTGATTACGGTTTCGCCGAGTGCTTCGCCACCTACGGCGCGCTTGGCGTGAAGGTCTGGATTTATCGCGGGAAATTCGGCGCTGACGATCATTCAGAAAAGATTTCTCGCCCCGGTCCGTCGCAACACAGTCGTCCGCCCCGTCGTCCTCAATCCGGTGGTGGTCGGCCAAGAGGCGGTCCGAGGCCGCAGGCGACAGCAGCGCCTGTAACGGACCAGAAAACGCCCGAAACCCAAAAACCCAAGCAGGACGCCCCTGCCGAAACAGCAGAGGAAGGCAAATAAATGGCCTTGATGCCCAAAAGAGTGAAGCATCGCAAGATGCAGCGTGGTCGTGTTCGCGGTAACGCAACGCGCGGGAACAGGGTATCCTACGGGGATTTTGGTCTGCAGACCCTGGAGGCGGGTTGGATTACCGCCAAGCAGATTGAGGCGGGTCGAGTGGCGGCAACGCACTTTCTCCATCGTGAAGGTCGGGTCTATATCCGAATCTTCCCGGATAAACCCGTTTCGTCCAAGCCTCTGGAAACACGAATGGGTAAAGGAAAAGGCGAACCTGAAATGTGGGTCGCCCCGGTCAAGCCCGGAACGATGCTGTTTGAGATTTCCGGTACCGAGGCCGATACCGCCAAAGCCGCTCTTCGACGTATCGCCTGCAAGATGCCGGTACGGTGTCGGTTGGCCAAGAGAATGCACGGATAAAAAGACGGATTTTACGGTTACATGAAAGTTGAAGAGATAAGACATTTTTCTGACGAGGAAGTCCAGTCTGAACTGGACCGCTTGCACAGGCATCTGTTCGACCTGCGCGCCCAGGCGGTAACGGAGAAGCTGGAAGATCCTTCAATGCTCGCCAAGACCAAGCGTGATATCGCGCGGGTTCTGACAATCCGGCGTGAGCGTCAACGGGCGCTTGAGGACGCGGGCAGGGAATCATAACACGGGAACAAGCAAATGGTTGTAAAAGATGTCCAAAAATCGTCGGAACCACAGAAGGTTACTCTGACCGGAGTGGTCGATTCGATTTCCGGGCGTAAGACGGTTCGCGTTGTGGTCAACAGGCTTACGAAGCATCCGCTGTACGGTAAATACGTTCGCCGTAGTCGGAGGATGCTTGTTCACGACGCTCGCGAAGAGGCCCGCGTGGGCGATACGATCGAACTGTCTCAATCGCGCCCGATCAGTAAGAGCAAGTCCTGGCGGCTTGTTCGAGTTACCAGAAGGAACGTTATGGGCGATACCGCCCTTACCGAGGAAGCGACCGAGAAGTGATTCAACAGGAAACAAAACTCGATATAGCCGACAACACCGGCGCAAAACGCGCCCTTTGTATCAAGGTTCTCGGCGGTTCAACCGGACGCAGGCAGTACACCCGTCGGAAGGCGGGGATAGGCGACGTGATCGTCTGTACCGTCAAGAAGGCCGCTGCCGGCGGGGTGGTCAAAAAAAGCGACATTGTCCGATGCGTGATTGTGCGAACGGCGTTCCCCATTCGCAGACGCGACGGTTCTTATGTCCGTTTCGACCGAAACGCAGCCGTTATTATCGACGAACAGGGAAACCCCAGGGGAACGAGAATATTCGGCGCTGTCGCGAGAGAACTGCGGGAAAAGAACTTCATGAAAATAATTTCACTGGCAAACGAGGTGGTCTGAATAATGGCCAGGCATGTGAAAAAAGGTGATACGGTGGCGGTTATTTCCGGGGACGATAAGGGAAAGACCGGTGAAGTGCTGGTGGTTTATCCCCAGAGAGGTAAAGTCCTCGTATCGGGCGTCAATCGCGTCTATCGCCACCTTCGTCCCTCGCGGCAGCACCCGCAGGGCGGAAGAATCCAGAAAGAGATGCCAATAGACATCTCAAA
>JAUVIQ010000013.1 GCA_030592655.1 Planctomycetales bacterium
ACTCCCGAGGCATTGGCTTGCCAGCAGGTTGGGTCCCGGCCACGACCTACTGGCTGGTCCGTGACGGACGGACGATCGTGGCAGTCAGCAACCTCCGCCATGATCTAACGCCGCACCTGGAATACGAGGGCGGGCACATCGGCTACAACACCCGGCCATCGCAGCGCGGCAAGGGTTACGGCTCGGCCGTCTGCGCCCTGACGTTGCAGAAGGCACGCGAAATGGGCATGGAGCGCATACTCATCACCTGCGACACCGACAATCTCGCTTCGGCGCAGATCATTGAGAAAAATGGCGGAAAACTGGAGAACCAGACCGTCTCAAAAGAAACCGGCAAGACGAAAAACCGATATTGGATTGACCTGTAAAAACGGCATAGACAAAAAGTAACCACCCGTCCGCCGCAGGTAAAACTATATTGAGAACCTCGGCTTGCTGCGCATAATGCTGTATAATGGTTGCGAACGAAAGGATGAAATATGAGCGATAAGATTGACGAGTCAATCCGAAAGGCAGCCGAGGTCTTGAAGGCGGCCGGCGCCAAAGAGGTGTACGTCTTCGGTTCGGCGGCGACGGGCGAGATGGACGAATACTCCGACGTTGACATGGCCGTTGCAGGCCTGCCGCCGGAGGTGTTCTTTCGAGCAATGGGAGAGGCCGGAGATGTCCTTCATCGCCAGTTGGACCTTATAAGTCTGGATCATGACAGCCCATTCACCAGATACCTCAAAGGAGAGGGGGAACTCAAGCGTGTGGGATAAACTACGCAAGCAAATCGCAGTAAATAGAGAAGAACTGAACCTTCTCTTGAACAAATTCAATTCTCTTATCGATAATGTTTCTACAGAACGGGAACCAACCCCAGTCGAAATAACGGCCTTGGCTGCTATATTGAACTCATTTTACAACGGCATCGAGAATATCTTTAAACGCATAGCGGTGCTCATTGACGGCGGTTGTCCCCGTGGCGATTCCTGGCACACCGAACTCTTAACTGCCATGACAAAATCGACAACTTATCGTTCACCTGTAATTTCCGACCAGATGTGTCAGAGCCTCAAAAGGTACATGGACTTCAGGCACTTCTTCGTGCACGGATATGCCTACCAACTTGAGTGGGACCTGATGTCCCCGCTGGTTCTTGACTGCAAGAGGACGTTGCGCCTGCTGGAGGCCGAACTGAACGAATTCCTGAAACGATGAGGGGTGCTAACGCTTTCCCTTCGTCTGCGTCGTCGGGGGTTTTCCGACGTGGCGGAATCCGAAGCGCTTTTCGCTGATACTAAACGCGCCTGGCCCGCCGAAGCGAATGTCTATCCGCAGGCTGTTGGCTTTGCCTCTGGTGACGAATCGGTGTGTACCACGCGATAGCGAAACCGGGAGGTATTTCCACTGCCGACCGGTGGGAACGTCAAAAACCTTGCCGTCCACCTCAATCGTCATCTCGCCGTCGAATTTTACCTGAAACTGATACATATCGTCTTTCGGCACGTCGAAATATCCCTCCAACCGAAATGCCTGACCCTTCTTGACACCGGCGGCGGTCAACGCTTTCATTTTGCGCATGTCCTTGACGATAGAGGACTTGCCACCCTCAATAGTGAGTTTCAACCCCTTGGTTATCGGTTCCGACCTCGACGGTGCGACGCTTTTGCCTTTGAGCCTGGCTGGCGGTTCGATTGTCAGTTCAATTGGGGCCGACGATACTAAGGCCTCCGTAACTTTCTTTCCGTCAATGGGAATCGTTCCGATGGCTTGGAGGCGGACCGTCCCCAACCCCAGTCGGCGTGTGTCGATTTTAATAATTCCGGTGGGGCCTTCGACGGAAGCCAGTTCGCGCGAGTTGTGAAAGATGCCGATTTTCTTCGCACCGGGCAACTGCACCGTAAACGGAACCTTATCGCCCAATACGGCCTTATTGACGACGGCCAGGGTGTACATAGCTCTAATTTTTCGCCCGTGGTTATTGACGGTGATTCCAACGATGAGGTTGCCTTGCGTGGCTATCGCGTCGGCGGTAACAGCCACGATGCGGATTTCGTGCCAACCGTCGGATAGTTTCGCCGTGTCGAGTTTGAACGGTTTTCCGGGCAGCCTGGCCGCCTGCCGGAGTCCGTCAATAAATAGTTCATACCGCCCGATCTTGATATCCTTTTGCTTTATGCCGGGCGTGAGAGTTATCTCGCCTTTGACCGTTGCGGTGTTGGCGAGGCCTTTGAGCGTAACGGTCGGAATCTTCGCCCAGGGCCGGCATAGCGGGTCGCCGATTATCAGCAGTTGGTAAGGCCCATGTACGGACTGGTAGAAGGACTCCGCCAGCGAGCATCCTGATGCGTAGAAATAGTGCAAAAACGGCGTGGGGAACTTGGCCTGGATGGCGTAGGGTTCGGTAACGGTCCCGCAGGTCCCTGCCGCCCCGGCGCGGATGAACTCCGTGCACGGCGTCTGGGATGAGGTCTGGCTCATCGTCCCGCCCCAACTGGTCAGGTGTTCGCAGATCGCCCCGGGCAAAATCGTACTGCCTGACTTATCCCAATTGAAACTACCAGAGCCGGCCATGACCCCCATCACGTCTTTGCGATCCTTGGGGAGTTTTCCTTTTGCGGACTCGGCCTTGACGCCGAGTGTCTTCAGGTTGGCGATGGCCGGATCGAACCCCCACTGTCGGGTGCGTGAGCGGACGTTGGAGTTGACCATGTAATAGATTGTCCCTTTCGGGTGCGTTCCGTCGGCGGCGGCGCTTCGACGGAGGGAAGCGATCGCCTCGCTGATAGACGTGCCCCGCCCGCTGGTAACGGCCAGGACCGTCGAGAGGACATAACCCTGACGTGGCCCGATCGCGCCGGCGGTCGCAATTTGCCCGGACGGGGTCCACCCGTATCGGCTTGAAAAACCTATCGGCGGCTGGCGGACCTTGTCGAGCAGCGACTTGAGGTCGTCGTCCTTCCGGCGGGGCGTTCGCCTCCGCATCTGCCGGCGGGCATACCAGTTGTTACGAAGCGACAGGTAGCCGATGGTGCGCTTCGACGGGTCGCCGGGCTGTTTGGATATCACCCATCGGTACATATACGTCATACTGTTGATCGACGCGCTGGTTGTCAGCGGCTTGCGGACCTTGCCGCCGGGAATATCCTTGGTCAGTCCGATGCGATAAGGCACGTCGGCTGAATAAACGATGCAGTCGATCTGCTTGCCCAGGCGGCGCTTGGCGATTTTCTCCAGCACCGGCTTGAGGATGTGCTTGCGGAAGTTTTCGATGCTGATCGAGTCGAACGCCCAGTTGGTTCCGCCGGTCAGGTATATCACGTTGTTCGGCGGGATTTTGCGAAGATGGACGAACTCGTTCGCCACTGCCAGCGACGCCCAACTGTCTTCGTTGACGACGACGATTACGCCTTCAGGCCCGCCGCCGGCCTGTGCCGATCCGACAACCGAAAATATCATCCCCGTCGCTATTAATAAACCAACCCGTCGGATTTTCCGCTGTAATCTGTTGCTTTTCATACGTAGCTCCCTGATAAGTATTTAAACCCCGGCCCTTCAGTCCGGAACCGCAAGGATAATAAATAAACCCGCAGGCGGTAGCAAGGTATCGGAGCAAATGCGGATTCATAATAATTCCCATCTTCAATGGATTTTCGTTACAATGACCGGAAGCGAGAGGTCAAAACCATGAGCGACGAGATTAGCGAGTCAATCCGAAAAGCCGCCGAGGTGCTCAAGTCTTTCGGCGCGAGGGAAGTCTATGTCTTCGGTTCGGCGGCTTCCGGTACGATGGATGAATACTCCGACGTAGATATGGCCGTTGCCGGCCTGCCGCCGGGGGTATTCTACAAGGCCTACGCGCGGGCTGTACGTTCCTTCGACTGCGAAATGGACTTAATCAGCCTGGACAAGGGCGGCCCGTTCCCGGAATACTTAAAACGCAAAGGAAAACTTCGCCGTGTGGGATGAACTGGCAAACAAATCACAGGTTTTGTGCGTACCCGTTAACTCTCGCTACTTTTGGTTGAATCCGCTCGGAAAAGACTTGAAGGCAGATAATTTGTGTAATAACCTGACTTTGGTGGATAACTCGGAAGAATCTGATGGGCAAACCTGTCGTTAACAAGACTAGGCCCTTTGTAAGCCGTTTGGTGCTCATGAATTATAAAAGCATCGCTAATTGTGATGTTGACCTGAGCCAGTTAACGGTTCTTGTCGGGCCAAACGGGTCAGGAAAAAGCAATTTTCTCGACTCGTTGAGATTCGTATCAGATTCTCTGCGCAACTCTCTTGAATACGCTTTACGTGATCGAGGGGGCATCAATGAAGTCAGACGTCGCTCTAAAGGGCACCCCACCCATATCAGCATCAGGCTTGAAATGAATCTGCCAGAAGAAAGTAACGCGGAGTTTGCTTTTCTTATCAGATCCTCCCCTGGCGGCGAGTTCGCTGTACAAGAAGAAAAGTGTCGTATTTGCGTGAATACCCTTCCCATTAAGGAAAGCCACTATCACGTAGTCGAAGGAGAACTTCGGGACGCTTCACTGGATCTTCAATCTGCTATCGAGCCGGATCGTTTGTATTTGGGGGCGGTTTCGGCAATTCCTGGGTTTAGACCGTTATATGACGCGCTAACCAGAATGGGATTTTACAACCTCAACCCTGACAGAATTCGAGATTTGCAAGATACTGATCCTGCGGATGTTTTGGCTCGCGACGGGAGCAATATCGCAAGCATACTTAATCGCATGAAAAGTGAAGATGTCTGGTCAAAGCAACGGGTGGAAGAATACTTGGGTGCTGTGGTACCGGGAATCAAAGGAGTCGGCGTTAAGCATCTTGGGCCGAAAGAAACAATTGAATTCCGGCAAGAGGTGCAGGCGGATCTCCATCCTTGGCGATTTTTGGCGGCCAATATGTCAGACGGAACATTACGATCGCTTGGCATTCTCGTGAGTCTTTTCCAAGGCGCTTCGAAGCGAAAAAAACGAGTTCCATTGGTTGGAATCGAAGAGCCGGAAGTAGCATTGCATCCGGCTGCGACAAACGTACTGGCAAGCGCGATTCTCGAAGCGACGAAGAACACGCAAGTGTTGATAACTTCTCACAGCCCCGATCTTCTGGACAATAAAAATATAACCTCGGAAAGTATCCTAGCCGTGATATCAGAAAAGGGGCAAACGATAGTCGGCCCGGTGGATAACGGTAGTAAGGCGGTCCTTCGGAAAGGACTTTACACTCCCGGTGAATTGTTGCGGTTGCAACAAATACAGCCTGATGTTCAGAGCATTAAACGGGCAGCCCATCAACTCGACTTCTTCGGGGACGAGGGGAAGAAATGAGTCCGACGATTGTTTGCATTGTCGAAGGACGCGGAGAGGTTTCTGCTGTACCGCTGTTAATCCGTCGCATTGCGCAGGAAGTCGGGCACTACGACCTTAAAGTACCTTCGCCTATTCGCTGCCCCAAGAGCAAGATCGTCCGTCAGCAGGAAACTATTCATTATCACGAACTGGAACGTGCAATAAAATTTGCCGCATTAAAACTACCTTCACCGGAACAAGGAGCCGTTCTTATCCTTCTTGACGCTGACGATGATTGTCCCGCAAGAATAGGGCCAAAGATTGTCGAGATTGCCCACAATGTTCGGTCTGACATTTTTATCAAGGTGGTAATTGCAAAGCACGAATACGAGTCATGGTTTGTTGCCGCCATTGAGTCTCTGAAAGGGCATCGGGAAATACGGGAAGATGCAATTGGTCACTCTTCCCCTGAGGATATTTCTGACCCAAAGGGTTATCTGAGCGAACAAATGGCCATTGGGCGGATGTATTCCGAAATACTGGACCAGCCTGCCCTCACAGACATTTTCGACTTCCGCCAGGCCGAGGAAAAGTGCGATTCTTTCAAAAAATTCAGGAAAGATATCAAAGATATTTTTCACCATCTTTTTGACATTCGAGAGGTGTGATCGGGGGCTATTGGAATAGGTTAACCGAGAACGGGTAGGAGAATCATCATGGGTGAACCTGTTGTACATTGGGAGATTGGGGCCAAGGACGCCGCGAAGATTCAGGAGTTTTACGGGAGCCTGTTCGATTGGGAAATTCAGAACAATTTTCCGGGCTACGCGCAGGTCAGCACAGGCCAGGAGAGCATCTGCGGCGGGATCATGCAGATAAAAGACGACATCCCGCCATACGTTACCTTCTACGTTGGCGTGGACGACCTCCAGGCATATCTGGACAAGGCAGAAGGCCTCGGCGGCAAGACCGTCATACCGCCTACGCAAATCCCAATGATTGGGGCTTTTGCGGTCTTCACCGACCCGGAAGGACACGCCATCGGACTGTTCAAGAAAGAATAATCAGAGTTACTTCGGCGAAATCATCTTCTTCGCTTTCGCCGCCAGGGGTGACTCGGGGTAGTCCTTAACGATTCGCCGGAGCGTTTTTCCGGCGAGGTCGGTCTTTCGCATTTTCGTGTAAGCGTCGGCTGCCAGCATCAGCAGTTCCGGCGCGTAGTGGCTACGGGGATTGACCTTGACGAGCAGGTCAGCCTTCCTGGCAGCAGCGGCGTATTGCTTCCGGGCTATTGCCAGTTTCATGCGGATCAGCGTCGAAAAACCCTCCAGTTTGTCAGCGGGGACTTCATATTCCCATTTGTCCAGTGCTTCAGCGGCATCGTCGAATAATCGTCGGCGGAGGTAGTCCTCGGCGTGGCGGGCAAGGTCGCCCTTTCGAACGGCCTGTTTCGCATGGCCTTGTCGTTTGACAACCCCGGCTGAACGGTACGCTTCGGCGGCCTTATCGTAATTTCCGCGATGCCGCCAGACGTCGCCGACGCCGATCTTCGCTTCGCGGAT
The DNA here is from genome assembly GCA_030592655.1 of Planctomycetales bacterium. GTDB lineage: Bacteria > Planctomycetota > Phycisphaerae > SM23-33 > SM23-33 > JAUWNJ01. Next base: position 6,851 of record JAUVIQ010000013.1, read on the forward strand.
AGCGCGATGCGTTGTAAGCGCGGCATATTTCTTAATCGCGCGGGCGAAAACGCTCATAGCCCGATCTGCCTTACCATCTTCCAGGGCGATCCTTCCGGCGCGTGCGAGCATCTCGGCCGATACGTCCGGCGCATCGGTCATCTTCGCAGCCTTGACCAGCGCATCGACGGCCCGGCTTGGGGCGTCGGCGGCTCGAACGAGCGTGTCGGCGTAAATCCCCATCGCATCGCGCAGGGCCGACGACGGAGCCTTCTTGCGAGCGATGAGCGCGTCGCCTGCACGGATAATCGCCTCTTTCAGGCCTGCGCGTTTGAACATGATAACGGCCCCGACGATGTCGCGCGAATCTGAAGCGGTAAAATCATAGCCAGCCACAATGCGTGCGTAACTGGCCGGCGGGTCCATGAGATTTTTCGCAACCTTATCCCACGGGCGTGATACGTATATGACGTTGGTCCGCGAAAGCGTCTGTCCGCCGATTTTGACTTTCAGCGTTACTTTATACGACCCGTCGCGAAGATATATATGCTCGCACTTTTTATCCGAGGATTTCTGCCCGTCGCCGAAATCCCAATGATATTGGACCTTCGAGCCGAATCGCCCCTTCAGCATGACCTCGAATACGTACCGCTGAAAGTAGCGATTGGCTAGGAAGGTCTCTCCGGCGTGACGCGGTATGAAATCGGCGTGCAGGCTCCGGCCATATCGTTCCAGGATACCGGGGGCCGCCCGACGAACCGGCGCGAAGGCACCGGGCGGGATTTTCCAAAGTCGCCGACCCTTGGGCGTGCGCCACGCTGCCACAACCACCGGATTACCACCGGTACCGACGTGATAGACCTTCAATTCGTGCAGGCCTTTGGAAAGTTTAATCCGTCCCTGCTTGACCGCCCGCCGATACGGACGGTGATGCCGGCCGTTGGAGACAATTACCTTGCCATCGACCAGCAGGAAAGAGGCATCCCGGCTGGTGGTGGAAAACGTGTATTGCCCGTCGGAGGGACAAATGAGATGCCCCGTGAAAATGCTGCATATCCGGTTCTGTGGCCCGAAGGGATTGTAACCAAGGAAAATATCTTTGCGGAAATCCCGTCCTAGCAGTTTTTTGCTTCGCTCGAAGATTCGTTGGACTTGCTTGAAGTTCGCGATTCCCCCGCCGGTATAGGACCACGTTTCCATCAATACGCCCCGATGGATTTGCAGTTTCTGTTTCGGCTTTTCGGCCTTGGCGTTACCGAAGTAGAGGAAGTATTTTTTGATTGGCGGTTTCAGTTCGAATGCGACGCGGACGCTGTGGCCAGGCCCGACCATCAGCACACGATGAGGCAGGAGCGTTCCGGTAGCAGTAGTTACGCGGATGTCGCGCCCGTCGGCGATGGTAAGCCCGCCGGTGGGCATGGTAACGACGGCGATATCCCGTCCTTTTTTCAGGTTGGTCTTCGAAACGTCGCTGACCGTTACAGACCGACGGTACAGCCAGTTATAGTTCCACCAGCCTTCCTGCGCGGATACCGGCGCAGCGCCGGCCAGCACAGCCGCAATGATGCAGATACGTAATGGTCTGAAAACACTCGCCATGACGGACTCTTATTCTTTAACGCAACCGACGTGAAAAAGTTGCTAAAAGAAAGGATAGCAGGGATGCAGGGGATAAAGATTTAATAGAAAAAACAAAAAGAATATAAAGCGTATCCCATGTATCCCCTGCATCCCTGCAAGTTTTTTGTTGCTACTTTTGAATCGTTACCTTTGCGATTTTGAAGCATCCCAGCGTCGAGATGATCCCGAAGAATTCATCCTGGCTGCCATCGCCGGCGGTCATTGTGATGTGTCCGGCGTCGTATTGTCCCAGGGCCGCATCGAAGCCGACCCATTTTTTGCCGATCAGTACGCGGTTCCATGCGTGTGGTCCGAAGACGCCTTTTCGCCCGCCGAAGCTTTCGACGTAGGCCACGCCCGTAACAACCTGCGCGGGGATTCCAACTGCCCGGCAAAGAGCCGCCGTCAGGACGGCATGCTCGGTGCAGTCGCCCTGTCGGCTGGCGGCGACCTCAACGGCGGATGCGTAACCGACGGAAAGGTCTTTCTTTTTTATATATTTTCGGACGAACGCCTCGATTTTCCGAGCGGCTTTGAGTGTGTCCTTCGTGTCCCCGACAGCCTTGCGGGCGAGGGATTTTATTTTCTTATCGTCGCATTGGAGGAAACGCGTCGCCTTCAGCGCCGAGACAGCAACCTTATCTTTGCCCTTGTACGGAAACGTCGTACCGACTTTGGGTTTAATAGGGCAGACCGTTACAACAACTCCGCCGGTTTTGAGGTTGCGGACTGTCTGGTTATCGGTAGCGGGAAAACGTAGTTTCGCTTTACCAGCCGGTTTGCCGGGTTGAGTAATCGGCTCAAGCGTATATGTTATCGACCTGGCCGACGCGACGCCCGTCAGCGGTTTGGGCGGTGAAAGCAGGAATCGGTTTAAGAAATCTGCAACGTCGTTTTTGCTCAGTGCGAAGTGCCGACTGCACGCGACCACCTCAACGTCAATACCGACCACGGACATGACCGTTTTCTGCATCCGAAATTTACTGTCAGTGTAACTGGTGGTAGTAACCGCTCCCGTCGGGGCTTTTATGACGGTGGTTACTTCCGTCAACGGCACGACCCGTCCCAGCAGGTCCACGTTCCTGGTAGCCCCTATGCGAATTTCCGCCTTCAACGCAGTCAGCATTGAGGCGGCGAATACTTCGACGGTGTACGTCGTGCCCTCCTTAAGGCCTTTTTTCCTCTCCAGCAGGCGCAGACCTTCGCTCATCAGCGCCCCTTCAGGCCAGTCCATCGTCTGCTTCCGGACGTTTTGACCGATGGTGGTTGTAACGCTAACCTTGCCTGCAGCATCGACGGTCCCTTCCATCTTTACTTCCATGGTGCCGAGGGTCTGGACGCTTTTGAAGCCCAGCGGCTTCCCGGCGGCGGTCTCGAAGCATGTCTCGCTTTGGCGGACAGTCATGGCAGTTCCCAGCCGTCGTATTGTCATCACCATCGTTTCGGTGGTGGTTACCTTTCCGTCGTCGAGACAGCGGGCGTGTTTGCAGTGCCCGATTTTCTTACCGCCCATAAAAATGGCGAAATACTCCGTTTGGGTCTTTGCCGCGACTCGACTGAGTTTGCCGAAGTCCGGTTTCGTCGTTACCTGTGTCGCAGCCGCCGCGACACCCGCCATAAAAATCACCGCCAGTACACATACGAATCTGCGTTTTTGCATGACTTATATCCCTTTCATTGATACGAACGCCTATTGTAGCACTGACGTAGAAGTATTCCCCGGTTTTTTAAATTGGAAAGTTACCGGCAGGAACGATTACATTCTTGTCATCGAGAGCAGGGCTGCGTATGAACTGGAAATTGCCGAATCAACTGACTGTCGGGCGGATTGTTTTATCGGCGGCGTTTTTCGTGCTGCTGGGGCTGTACGAGCAGGGTACGCCCGGCGGCATCCGCCTGCTCAATGCCGCGTTAGTCATTTACATCATCGCGGGCATCACCGACGTCCTCGACGGGTGGATCGCGCGAAAGTGGAACCTGACAAGCGCGTTCGGACGGATTGCCGACCCGTTCGTCGATAAGGTGCTGGTCGTCGGAGCGTTCGCCATGCTGGCAGGGTCGAATTTCGCCATCGACGAGCAGATTGCCGGCGAATTCGAGCGAAACCTTCCGGGCTGGCTGAACGGCGGGATGGCCAGCGGCGTTCAGGCGTGGATGGTCGTAGTGATCCTGGGCAGAGAGTTTATCGTTTCGGCAATTCGCGGATACAGCGAATCGCAGGGTATGAAATTTCCCGCAACGTCGGCCGGTAAAATAAAGATGTTCGTCCAGTCGGTAGCGATCTGCATCGTACTTTTTCAACTGGCCAACATGAATCAGCCGGCATGGACGGTGGTTATCAAGATCGCGGTCGTCTGGCTGGCGGTGATTGCTACAGTCATCAGCGGATTGGCGTATGTCGGAAAGACAGGAAGGCTGCTTATGAGCGATGAAAAGGATTAAATTACTTATCGCGAGCGGCCTGGGTACGGGCTACTTGCCTGTTGCACCGGGTACGTGGGCATCGGCGGCGGTCGCGGCGGTTTTCCTGCTCGTTGCGTGGCGCTCGCAGGCCAGTCCGTACTACCTGGCCGGTGCAATGGCAGGTATTTTAGTCCTGTCGTCCGTAGCGTGTGTGGCGCTGGGGAAATTCGCCGAAAAACACTTCGGCCAAAAAGACCCGTCCCAAAGCACGCTCGACGAATGGGCCGGACAGGCGCTTACATATCTGTTTCTGCCGATTGGAACCGGTCGGTACGATCTGCTGATAACAGCCGGCGTCGGTTTTGTGGTGTTTCGCATATTAGACATCCTCAAGCCGCCCCCGGCACGCCGCCTGGAGAAGTTACCGTATGGATGGGGCGTCCTCGTTGACGACCTGATGGTGGCCGTCTATGCAAACCTTGTATTACAAGTGATTTTGCGATTTTGGTTCGGGTAGGTTGATTTCCGTCAGCAGCGTGGCGATGGTCGCTACCACTGTGAAGATAAAGAGGTTCCAGAGCACGTCTATTTCGATGTTGTTGATGATTTCGACCGCTCCGGGTTGCCCACCGCCTAACGCGGGGAAGCGCGCCAGGGCGGCATGAACGGCTGTATATCCAGCCGCCGTGATAGCGGCTGCGACCATTGTCAGTTTGACCCGCGAGAGCATTTTCGCCCCGCCGGCTCCGAGCGTCGTCGCGACACCGACCAGCATCGGAAGCAATATCGCCGCAGGCCAGATGTTTTTCAGCGTTGGAAGGACACCCCATACGTTCCGGCAGATAAAATCTGTAACTCCGAACAGCGCCACAGCCACAATAGCGATGGGAATTACATGCCAGATTCTCGTTCGCAGTTCGGCGCGGCGCCTGGCTCTTTCACGCATTTGCCGGCGAATCGTCAAAGGCCAGTTGTAGAACAGGTCGAAGACCCCGTGCTCCATCAACGCCCCGTGTTCGCCGAAGACCGGAACGATATGCACCGCCTCGGTTGCCCAGTGCCCGGCCATGAAACGCGCCAAGGCTGGGTATCGGTACGCCATCTGAAGCGGAAACGCCAGATACCCTATGTACTTGAAGAAACTCAAAAATAGCGCGATGTTGTAATCCTTAATGTTCCGCTCACGAATAACCAGGTACAACACGTAAAACCCGCGAGCCAGCGAACCGGGCGAGATTGGAAACAATTGGAAGAAAGCAAAAACGCCCAGGCCGAATTTCCACGCTTCGTCCCAGGACATGTTGAATTTGATGATGCCGTAAACGGCAACCACGGCGGCAACCAACTGCGTTATCGGAAGCGTGCAGAGGTGGACGGCGAGGCTTTTGAGGTATTTCTGGATGAACGGTTCTTTTATCCGCGAGAGTATGTGCTCGGCGTCGTCGCGGGTGAGCATGTGCTTTTTCCGCCCGCCGGCGACCATATCGCGGAGCCATTGCTCGCGGTCATGCTCGTTGAAGTACAGGTGGATCGGACGGACGAAATAATAGCGGAGTTTTTCGGCATCGTATTTCTTGTCGGTCAGCAGGCGGTGGAGTTTTGCCGGCATCCAGGAGAAGAATATCGTATGGATTACGAACTGCACCGGCCTGGCCAGGAGGCGGCGCGCCCTGCTGGCCGATACTCGCTTACCGCGATGCCAACCGATAAGCGTCTCGGATACGTGGGCAAGAAACGCCCGACGGAGGTAGTTTCCGCTGGTCAGAATCATCGCGTAATGCCTGCGAAGGTCGCCCCTTCCGGTAAGTTTTCTCAGCCACCTGAAGATTATCGGTACAGGTAGAATTAGTCCCGCCGCAACAGCGCCCCACATCCACCCTAAAGCCCCGGCTGACCACGCCGTCGCCAGCACAGCCACGCCCGCAGCGACCGACAACATCCCCGTCAGGCCAAAGACCGCAAAGGCAACCGTCAGGAACCGGCTTCGGCGCAAACGGCGTTCGGCGGCATCATCGACCAAACCCTTTGCCCGCCATCCTGTTACCGCACCGTCGAGAATACCCGACCAAAGTTCGCCGTCGTAAAGCAGCCTGACGTGATGATGCGTAATGTCCGGCAGGGAATTGCGATAGGCCCGCTCGCAGACCTCCAGTTCGTCCAGTGCGTCGCGCAGGTCGGCGAACTGGTCGGCGTTAGCGTCGATGAACCGCCGGAGTTGTTCGAGGCTGCCCCTGTCGAACTGCACAAGCGAGCCGCGAGCGATTCCCTTTAGGATGAGTTTGAAATCGGCGGGACTCATCGGCAAAAAAGGCAGCAGCGCGAGACCCGCGCGAAAATCCACCGCCGTCAACCCGGCGACCGGGTCGCTATCGTTGTCGGCATTGAGTCGCTTCAGGACGTTGGGCTGACTCTTGGCCGTCCACCATTCGTACTGCCTCGCCAATTCCGGCGCGCCCATATCGTGAAACAACCGGACCATCCCGGCCATAAATTCCTTCTTGGCCCAATACTCCGGCGAACCGATCCTGCCCGGGTCGGATTCATTTGCCCTATGCCGTCCCAGGTGCTCATCCACTTCGAAGAGCCAGTTTCGCCCTTCGATCCACTCGCTTATCTCGCCGCACGCGCCGAGCGTCTCGTCGAAAAACGTACCCATCACATCGACGACGGCCTCTTCCGTACCGAAGCGGATTTTCGCGCCCCGTCGGATAAGTTTCTGCCAGATCGCGCCGGCTCTGGCGGCGGAGGGATTGACCTGGAGGCTGAAATCGCCCTGAAAACCGATTTTGTAAATTGCGTCACGAAACTTTCGGGAGAAATTTGACGGCGGGATGAGAATCTTCATCGCATAGCGCCCACCGACTTCAATCCCGGAGATTTCCTCGCCGTCAACCGAAAGCACCTTGACGCGATAGACCTGTCCGGCGAATCCGCCGCCGACAAATTTCCCCACTTCCAGGCGAAGAGTCGCCCTCGTCGCGGGCGATACACCGGTAACTTCGCAGGTCAGTTCCCTTCCCGGATCGTATCGCCCGACGCACATCGGGCGCAGCACATCGGCAGAGCGAAACGCCTCACTAAGAATCCGACAGGTTGTAACAGAATAATCAGCCACCAAGCGCACCTCTCCCGGCCTGTGGAACGATAAATCTCGTCCCACCTTTTTATCGGAACAAACGACGCGATGCTATTGTCAACTTGAAAACATCTTCGCTTGTGTGTCGTCGCCGTCGATGCCACAATGGTATCGGTATGTCCAAAGAGGATGAAAGAATCCCGGTTTCGAGCGAAGGTATAATTATCCTGACCGGTCCGGCAGGTTCCGGCAAGACATCGACGGTGATTGAATTATACCGCCGGTGCGACGACGCAATCGGCAAGCCGGGATGCTTGCTGATCGTCCCCAACGCCTCTGCCGTCGCGCAGGCGAAATCGCTCCTGCTGGAACGAACCGCCGGCACGCTGACATCACCGGCGGTTACGACCTTCGCAGGTCTGGCCGGGAATATTCTCGCCTCCTCAGGCCGGTCGCCGGCGACCCTGAGCCGATTGCAGCGAATGTTGCTTCTGGAGCGGATAATCGCCGAAATTCACGCTGCCGGGCGGTTTCGCGCTCTCGGACCTCTGGTCGATACGCCGGGACTCGCCGACGTACTGGATAAGTCAATCGCCGAACTGAAGCGGGCCGCCGTCGAGCCCGACATGCTGGAAAAGGCGATGGGCAAGGCGTCGGGACAGGATGCCGACCTGCTGGCGGTTTATCGCAAATACCAGCAGCATCTGCTCGATACGGGACTCTTCGACGTCGAAGGGCAGATGTGGCAGGCACGCGACGTACTTACCGGCGATAACGACACGCCGCTGGGTTACGACGGTATCACCTCCGTAACCGTCGATGGCTTCACCGACTTTACACCAACGCAACTTGAGATGCTCGCGCTGCTCGGGCAGCGAATGAAACAGGTGCTGATAACCCTTCCGCTGATTGACCGGAAGCATCGCAGCCGATTGTGGTTCTGGACGTCAAGGACGCTGGAGCGATTGCACAAAGCGATGCCCGACGCTCATATCATCACTACCGACGAACAGACAGGACCGTTTGGAACTCTGTTTGATTTGACCGGTGTCGATAAGCCCAGCCATCCCCACGGGACAGGTTCGAATGGCTGGGTTTCGGGAGATTCTCCTTTCTCGATAACCGTTCTGGAAGCGCCGGACATTGAGGCAGAGGTTCGCGCCGTGGCGCGAGCGGTCAAGACCAACCTCGTCGCCGGCGCGAAACCCGGAAGCATCGCCATTGTCGCGCGAAATATGGAGGCATACACCGAGCCGATAGAGCGAATCTTCGCCGACCATTCCATCGGCGTAAGGGCAAAAGCAGCCAGCCTGGACGCCTGCGGACCGGTGCGTTACATCCTGAGCCTGCTGGCGCTTCGGCGCGAGTATGAGTTCCACGACGTGCTGACGGTGATAAAAAACAGTTATTTCCGCCCGTCGGCGCTGGGCGATTTCGACGCCGCCACAGTAGCAACAGCCGAGATGTCCATCCGCACAGCCAACGTACTCGGCGGACGGAACAGTTATGCAAAAGCCTTCGCCCGCCTCGCACGACGGGCAAACAATGCCGACGACATCAACGCTGAAGACATCGAAAAGGCCGCCAATATGGTCGAGGCGCTGATGACTTGCCTGGACGAATTGACCTCGGCGAAGGGTATTACCCAATACGTTTCCGTCGTCAGGGCAATTATCGACCGGCTTGAGATTTCCGTCGCGTCGGTAAGTTACGATGACGATTCTCTCATCGCCGCCGATTTACGAGCGCTACGCGCGTTCGACGAACTACTGGACGACGTGGTAAACGCCGGCTCGCTCGACGGTGGACCGGCCGACATCCTGGCGCGGGCGACGTCGGTATCGACCTGCCCGTCGGCGCGGACTCATGCCGACGTAGCCGTCATGGACGTGCTCGACGCTCGGGCAGTGCGATTCAAACATCTCTACCTGCTCGGCGTTCACGAAAAATCCTTTCCGCAACTTTCCTTCGACCGCTGCTTCATCACCGAATCGGACCGCGCCGCATGGGGCCAGGCCGGCGTCGTGCTCGATAAGCGAAGCGACCTTATCGGTAAAGAGATGCTCCTGTTCTATCTGACGGCGACGCGGGCGGACGAAACGCTCGGCGTAAGCTACCTCACCGGCGATGCCGGTGAGGGCGCCGCCGCAAGAGGCGTCTTCGTCGCCGAACTCATCGCCTCTGCCCGGCGCGACCGAATCGACGTGGCTGAAAAACGCATCGGTCCCGGTCAGTTCGTCCCGCCGATAAACCAGATCGCCACACCGCTCGACGCCTTCAATGCCGCAATATCGGCGGCGTTCAACGGCAGCGACAATGCGCATGAACTGATGGCTTGGGCGGCGCGGAATTACGGCGACATCATCCGCCGAGCGTCATTCGGGTTGGTCGCGGCGCATCGGCGGTGGGCGCAGAGACCTCCTGACGAATTCGACGGCAGGATAAACTCGCCGACGCTGCTGAAAAATCTCGCCGAACAAATACCGGAAAAATGGGTTTTTTCCGCCACTGAATTGAACAGTTACGCTTCCTGTGGCTGGGGATTCTTTGCGCGATACCTCCTGCGGCTTGCGCCGCTGGCGGCTCCGTCGGCCCAACTTGCGCCGGCGGATCGCGGGATATTCTGCCATGCCGTGCTCTGGCGAGTGATGACGAACCTTGCCCAAAACGGAAACGGAACGGTCAACCTCGCCGAAATCGACCCGGACGAACTGGCCCGGACGCTGGCCCGGGCGTGTCTTGCCGAAAAAAACAGGCTCGCCGACAGTGCCGTCTATTCCCAACTGTGGGACGCCCAGACTGCCTACTGGCAGCGGCTGATGTGGAATTACCTTTCGGATCAGCAGGAGGCGTTCAGGAAAAAAACCGCCCACTCGCAGTACTTTGAACTGGGTTTCGGCGTGGCCCGGTATCGGGATGAAGACACAGACCCCGCAAGCAGACCCGAACCAGTGGAACTCGAAGCCGGTGAATATCAAATCTGTCTGCGAGGTAAAATCGACCGCGTTGACCTGATTGCCTGCAAAGACGCCCAGGCTACGCTTGCGGTGGATTACAAGACCGGACAGTTGCCGGCAGCCAGGGACATGGTCGATTATCGTGATCTGCAATTGGCTCTGTACGCCAAGGCGTTGGAGGCGATGTTCGATATGCCATGCGCCGGCGGGGCATATCACGACCTGCGAAACAATAAACACCGCTACTTCGCCACCTTTAAGGCAAAGGAGGGATACGACGAATTGCTCGCCGGAGCGATGGAGGCGGTCGGACGATACGTCGGGAATATGCGCGAGGGTCTCTTCGACGCCATCCCCACCGGTAAGTGCTCGAAGTGGTGTCCATACCGTCAGATATGTCAGTATTCCCAGGCCCGTGCGAATCGGAAGGTCAACGATGAGTGAACCACCCGAACTTACCGGACCTCAGCGTGAAGCCGCCGTCGAGCGGGCGGGCGACAGTATCGCCCTGACCAGCGGGGCGGGATGCGGAAAGACGCTCGTGCTGGCAAGACGATTCACCGAGTTGATTATGGCCGCCGGCGCAGACGAGGCCGACAAAAACCCGTTCGATAACTTCGTGGCGCTGACGTTCACAGACAAGGCTGCGGCCGAGATGGTCCGGCGCGTCCGTGTCGTCCTGATGAACCTGATGGCCGGTAGCGATAACGAGGCCGAACGTCGGAAAATCGCCGACTGGATTATCGAACTTCCCGCCGCACGCATCTCCACTATTCACAGTTTCTGCGCGTCGCTGCTCCGCCGTTACGCAATCGAAGCCGGCGTCGATCCGGGCTTTAGCGTCTGCGCCGACGAACTGCTGGCAGGGCAGATGCGAACGCGAGCAGTCGAGGACGCCGTTCTGTCGGCTGTTGAGACCGGCGACGCCAATGTGCCGGCACTGCTGGCGCGAACGGAAATGAGCAGGATTCTCGCGGACGTCGAAACGCTCCTGTCCCAACGCGGCACATGGCGAAACGAGGATTATTCCGACCCGGAAAAAACGCTCGACCGATGGCGAAAAAGGCAGGAGCAAGCACGCCGGGATAAACTGACCCGCCTTGCCAAGGATAAAAAATTACACGATGAACTGAATTACCTCGTCGCTTATACGTGCGATGAACCGACCGACAAACTATTGATATATCGAAAAAGAACGCTCGATATTATCTCGCAAATCCTCCAGCAGCCTGACACGGTTCAGGACAAAGACATTTCATCACTGAAAAGCCCCGGCAACATCGGCGGCGCGAAGGCATGGGGCGGGAAGGACCAGCGTAAAGCCTACCGTCAGCAATTAAAAGCCTTTGTGGAAAATTTCAGCGCATTGGCTGTGTACTTCACGCCAATTGGCAATGCCGACGACGATGCCGCTAAGTGCCTGGCGGTACTGACAAAACTCGCCGGTCTCGCCGACGAACTTTACGCACAACAGAAACGCTCGGCTGGGATGCTCGACTTCAACGACCTTATCGACCTGACGGCCAGATTGATACGGGACAATCGGCAGGTCCGCCGCTCGATCGGCAGCAATATCGACCAGATGCTTATCGACGAATGTCAGGACACCGACGCGACGCAACTGCAGATGCTGTGGGGCCTGCTGAGCGACGACGCGGCATCCGACTTGCTTCCGGCAAGCAGCAAAATCTGCATAATCGGCGACCTGAAGCAGAGCATTTATCGTTTTCGCGGCGCGCAGGCAGAGGTGTTCGAGCGATTGTGCAGCCGATTGGGTGACAACAGGGTGCTGCTGGATAAATCCTTCCGCACGCATCGCGCCGGCGCGGCATTCGTCAACGAGACCTTCAGCCAACTAATGAGCGGTTACGAGCCGATTGTCTCGTCGCGGACTGAACTGCCGGTGGCCGGCGTCGAGATACTACTGGCCAAATGCGACGACGATACCAACGCAGACACCGCCGCCGACGCACAGGCAGAACTGGTCGCGCAGCGAATCGGCGAAATAATCGACGGGCGAGAGGAAATTGTCTTCGACCGCACCGCTAACAAATGGCGTCAGGCCGGTCCCGGCGACTTCGCCGTCCTCTTTGCCCGCATGACCACCTCGCTACGGTACGAATACGCACTCCAGCGACGCAATCTGCCTTACTATGTCGTCGGAGGCGTCGGATTCTTCAGCCGGCAGGAGGTCTATGACGTCCTCAACGCGCTGCGGGTTATAGACAACACATTCGACGATGTCGCCCTGTTCGGACTGCTGCGAAGCGCAATGTTTGGGGCCGACGATAACGTCTTGCTGCATATCGCTTCGACCGTCGGGCCGCCGTACTTCGACAAACTCACCGACGAGGCTGTGCTCGATGGGCTTACGGAACCGCAGGCCCGGCAACTCCGCTTCGCGCATGAATTACTGACTCGCCTGCACCGCGCAAAGGACGCACTCGGACCGGCGGCGATTATCGAGAGAGTGCTTGAGCGGACGGGATACCAGGCTGTGCTTTTGAGCCAGTTCCATGGTCGGCGGAAACTTGGAAATGTCCTTCAACTGCTCGATGCAGCCAGGTCGGCCCATACGACCGGAAAAATCTCGCTGGCGGATTTCATCAGGCGATACGACGAATACATCACGGATCAATCCCGGCACGAACAGGCTGCCGTCGCCGACGAAACCGACGACGTGATACGCATAATGACCGTGCACAAGGCCAAGGGCCTGGAATTCCCTATCGTCATCATTCCGGACCTCAACGTCGGTTCGCATAAGATAAGAGACCGAATCCTGTTTCACCCGGACTGGTCGGTTACCTGTAAGCCGCCGGGAATTATGGATGAAGATGAGCAATCGGAGAAATCCAAAACCGAAGAACCCGTCAGTTTCGGCCTGGCGAAAGAGGCGGAAAAGCAATCCGCTTACGAAGAGGACGTTCGCCGATTTTACGTCGCGGCCACCCGCCATCAGGACCACCTTATTCTCGTCGGGGCTGACCGGAGGAAAAAGGAAGGGGGATTCAGGGACAAAGGCTGCTGCCTGGCCATGCTCGACGACGTTTTCGGAATCGCCGACGCGATAGACGCCGGGGCTGAAGCAATCGAATACGACGGCGGTTTCGCCATCCGCCTTGCGCGTGTGGAACCTGCTCGTCCGACGGGCGGAAAGCGGAAAACACCTTCGGTCCTGCAAATTATTTCAGCCGGTGGCGATGCCGAAAAGGTCGCCGACGCCCTGGCGTCCGCGGGTAAAAACGCCGGTGCGGAAAAATTGAACCTTATCGGCCCACTTCCCGACGCCGTCGGGGGCGGAACGGTGGCGGCAACGGCGCTGGCTGATTTCGGTTACTGCCCGATGCTCTACCGCTGGCGGCACGAATTGCGAGTACCACGTAGCACGGGCGTCCCCAAGGGGCAAGTCTCACCCGTGAGTGTTCGCCTCGACGCCGCCACTGCCGGGACTTTCTTCCACCGCTGTATGGAACTGGTGGATTTCGACGACATCGCGTCGGTACAAACCGAAGCGCTGGTCGGGCGCGTCGCGGCTGAAATGGAACTGACCGCCCCAGCCGAACCGCTTGGGCGCGAATTGTCCGATATGCTGGAGCGACTGTCTCAAACGCCTCTGATGAAGCAGCTCACCGAGGCGAAGCAGCGATTGGCTGAACTGTCGTTCGTCTATCGCGCGGGCGCAGTTGACATCACAGGCCAGATCGATTTGCTGCATCAGGACGCCGAAGGACTCTGGCACGTGGTGGACTATAAGTCGGACCGTATCGCCCCCGAACAGACCTCCGAACACGCCGGACGCTACGAATTGCAGATGATGACTTACCTTGCCGCTGCCGGAAAAGCCTTCGAGACGGACATCGCCGACGCGACGGTATATTTCCTCCGAGCGGGCGTCTCGCACCGCTTCGGCGCGACGAGCGATACCATCGCCGCCGCCGAACAGCGTCTTGCAGACCTGGCGACGGAACTGGTCCACTGCCGGCGGGCCGGACAATTCCCGCGAATCGGCGACACCGACAAGTCGCTCTGCAACTCCTGCCCGTACGCGAAACTGTGTTCACGTTAGAAGAGGCCTGGTTACTTCAGTAACCAGGTTCCGAATGGTTACGATGTTCTTATGCGAAAATTCGACCGCTCCAAACCGATGCCGGTGAAATACTGGTCCTTCGCCGGGCTGATGCTGACGTACTGGTGCAATGCGCGGTGCGCTTCGTGTTACGTCTGCTCGTCGCCACAGGCCGAAGGCGATATGAGCGTTGAGTCGGGTCTGGCGTTCTGGGAAGGTCTCCAAAACGCTTCACCCCACGGCTGCCGGGTCCACATCGGCGGCGGCGAACCGTTCGGACGATGGGAAATTCTCATCGAACTGCTCCGACAGGCGAAGGCCGCCGGCCTGGCCCCGGCCGAAGCCGTCGAAACCAACGCCTTCTGGGCAACCGGCGAAAAAATTATCCGCGACCGACTGGCGGCGATGGACGAAACAGGGATTGGCAGGCTGGCGATTTCGTCTGACCCGTACCACCAGCAATTCGTCCCTATCGAGCGGGTGCGTTTATTGGCGCGTATCGGCGAGGAAGTTCTCGGCCCGGATCGAATCCGCATACGCTGGCTCGATTGGGCGACAGAGGGTTTTGATACCGATTCGATGACCTCCGAGCAGCGGAAGCGATTATTTACCGCTTATGCCGAAAAAAAGCGGGACCGTCTCGCCGGCCGGGCGTCCGTTGAACGGGCGGGTCTGATGCCGATGAAGCCGGCGGCGGCCTTTGCCGATAAACCCTGCTATAACAGGCTGTTGCGTTCACGCCACGTCCATATCGACGGTGAGGGGATCGTCTGTCCGGGAACGTGTGCGGGGATTATCCTGGGGCGGATAACCGATACCGATTCGGTGGGACGGTTATGGCAAAACCTCCATAGCCACTTTGCCGATATGGGTAATGGCGAAAAACCTGCTCCGCCGGTTGACGTATTAAATTTGTTGGCATGCTCCGGTCCGGCAGCGTTGATGGCAGTGGCAGAGCGGCTTGGCTACGTCGAGCGGGCGGACGGATACGCCCGACAGTGCCATTTATGCTGGTCCGTTCGTCGATGGTTATTCGAGAACGGACACTTCCGTGAGCGTCTCGGTCCGGAAACAGTGTACTGTCCGTAAAAGAACAATGCTTGACGGATACGCCCGTGGAGTATAAGAATTACAGGTGTCGGAACAACGGGGCGTAAAAAAACGAAATAAATCTTCCAGTATCCATATGAGACCCAAAGTGTGACCGACAACGAAATCAAATCGACGGCGGCAATCGACACCGAGATCGGGCGAGTCGTAGTTGAGAAGAACCTCGCCACTACCGAGGAGGTAGCCCGGTGCGTCTCCGAGCAGGAACGCCTTGGGGCGGATAATCGCCACCGCAGTCTGGCCGGTATCCTGGTCGATAACGGCTTTGTTACAAGCAATCAGTTGCAGCGCGTGATCCAGGCGGTGGAGGAGACCCGTCCCGCCCAGCAGATTCCCGGATACCAGATACTCTCCAAACTCGGCGCCGGGGCGATGGCGACGGTATTCAAGGCCAAGCAGTTGAGTCTGGACCGCCTGGTCGCCATCAAGGTCCTCCCGAAGCGATACAGCGAGAACCCCGAGTACGTCGAGCGGTTCTACAAGGAAGGAAAAGCCGCAGCCAAACTCAACCACGCCAACATCGTCCAGGCATTCGACGTAGGCGAGTCGGGCGGATACCACTACTTCGTCATGGAGTATGTCGAAGGACACACCGTCTATGACGAACTGGCAGAAGGAAAGGTCTTCAGCGAAGCCGAAGCCTTGAAAATTGCCATCGAGATCGCCGAGGCACTCGCCCACTCTCACGAGCGAGGACTGATCCACCGCGACGTCAAACCAAAGAACATCATGATCACCACTGAAGGCGTGGCGAAACTCGCCGACATGGGCCTGGCGCGTCTGGCCGAAGACACCCAGGCCGCCCAGGCAGAGGCGGGCAAGGCCTACGGTACGCCGTATTATATCTCGCCGGAGCAGATTCGGGGCGATATGGACATTGACTTCCGCGCCGACATCTACGGACTCGGTGCGACGCTGTATCACATGATAACCGGACAAGTGCCTTTCGAAGCCGAGACGCCTGTGGCCGTAATGAACAAACACCTCAAGGAAACGCTGACCCCGCCGGACCACATTAACACATCGCTGTCGGTCGGACTGGGCGAGGTCGTGGAGGTGATGATGTCAAAGAAGCCCAAGGACCGATACGCATCCACCGCCGATCTGCTGCTTGACCTTGTATCCGTTGCCCGAGGCGAACCGCCTTTGCAGGTACACAAGATGCTCGACGCCAAATCGCTCTCGGCCCTGACGCAGGAAGAACGACCCGCCCTGGAGATGCTGCCCCAGACCGACGATAAGATAAAAGACGTGCTGATCTACATTTTACTGGCGATACTGGTAGCGAGCGTTATGGCCAACATTATCCAACTTATTCTGCGGTGAAGTCCCGCCCGCACCTGTCGCGACTTGACATTGCAGGGGTAAGGCCTTTATCATTCCGCGTGGATGCGGTAAGCCTCAAAGGAGCAAACTGATGGAAGAACAAGCCTCCAGGCTGAAAGTTCTCACCGAAGGCGACGTAACTCTCGTCGAGTTGACCGACAGGAAGATACTCGACGAGGTGAGCATTTCGCAGATTGGCGAGGCGTTGTCGGATATAATCGCCGAGTCCGACGCCGTCGGGCTTGTGCTGGATTTTACCAGCGTTGACCACATGTCCAGCAGCGCCTTGAGTATGCTGATAACGCTCAACAAGCGTGCTCGTCAAAGCAACGGAAGGCTTGTGCTGTGCAATATCAGTCCGCCGATTTACGAGGCGTTCACGATTACCCGTTTGAACGAGGTTTTTAAGATATGCGCCGATCGTAGCGAGGCCGTCGCTGAAGCGTCCTCTTAGGTCGCGGGGTTGACTTCTTATAACATGATTGACAAGAATATACCTACCGATCTGACCGCAGCGAGGCATCTGACCGAGGAGGTTCTTTCGCTCGCCGACGCCGCCGGTTACAGCGAAGACGACCGCTTCGCCATCCGCCTGGCGCTGGAAGAGGCGCTGATAAACGCCATAAAGCACGGTAATAAATTCGACCCCGCAAGGCAGGTCAGGGTGTCGGCCGACGTCGGGAACGAACAGACGACGATTACCGTCTGCGACGACGGCGCCGGATTCGACCCTTCCGCCGTGCCCGACCCCACTGCCGATGAAAACCTCGAAAAACCCTCCGGCAGAGGAATTATGCTGATGAGAGCCTACATGGACGAAGTGTCCTACAACGATTACGGCAACGAAGTTCGCATGACCAAGCGCCGGTGTACAGGACTGCCCCACCTCGCCGGACATAATTAGAAGGAGACGATAATGACTGACTCGTCTCACAACACACCGCTCAAGATGGACGTAACGACTTACGACGACGCCGCTGTTCTCGTCATTACCGGCTCGGTCTCCATCTCCGACGCCGACCGACTCCAGGAAAAACTGGAAGAACTCGCCGCCGAACGCACTCCCGTCATCGTTCTGGACCTGAAGGAGATGGATTTTATCTGCTCGGCCGGGCTTGGCGCGATAATCGTCGGGCACCTCAAGTGCCGACATCACGCCGGACAGATCAGACTCGCCTGCCCAGCCGAAGCCGTACGCGAACTGCTGGAAATGACCTGTCTGACCAAACTGTTCGACATCTACGACAGCGTCGAAGAGGCCCTCGCAGGCGAATAAACGGGCAAGAAAAGTTGCCTTCTTATTCCAGTTCATAGGCCACCTTCAGCAGTGCGACAATCTTCGACTCATCGACCAGGCGGTCCAGGGCAAAAGTGATACTCGTCGGGGCGAAGCCCGCCAAACGGCGGTACTTTTGGACTAACTCCTCGACGGACTGCTGCTGCACCCACGCCGGCCAGAGCCGAAGCATGTAAGGCACCGGACAATGCTCCCGAAGGATTTCAGCAGTAATGTGTTCATCGACGCTGGGGTCGAAAGTGTTTATCTTCAGTCCGGTCAGGAACGGAAGGTGCTCCCGGCGTAGCAACTCGCTGTGCAGTACCCTGCTGTCGGCCTGCACGCCTTCACACATCATCACCCAATATGGCACGACGAATTCGGCGAACATCTTCGGCGGAAACATACCTGCAAAATCGTCGCATAGCCACGTCTGCTCGGAGGCCGCCGACCGGTGCTGGTGCTCTATTAAGACATTGGTGTAATTCAGCGCGCTGCGAACGCAGAACTCCAGCAGGCGGTGCGCCCGAGCCGGATCGTCGTAAGGCAGCATGAGAAAATCCTGGCCCATCAGCAGCACCGCCGTAGTGATAGGGCCTTCGTAATCATGCCCGATGGACTCGCCGGCGTCGGGCCGGCGCTGCTTCAGCCTTGCGAGCGCCTCCAGACGCTGCGGAACGATGCCGGCCGAAAGATAGTCCTCCGGTTCGACCAGCCGGTCGATGTCTTCGGGGCTGTCGATGCACGGGCTGATGCCCGGCTCTGGCGAGTCGGGTTTGAAGGTTATCTCCGCGCCGAGCGTGGAGGCATGATTATAGGCAAAACCTGCCAGACGAGGCTGCGGCGGGTCAACACCCAGGCGTTCGGCCACCGGAACAATGGCGTCGTACGCCCGGCAGATGGCGTCCGTGTCGTAATGCAGTGCGGACTGGGGAACCTCCCCCACTTCGGCCAGCAGCGAATCCGAAAACGAGAAACCGTAAGGCTGACCTGTGCGCGTCTCAGTCATGTTGCGTCTTTCTCACACTCAAGCCTAAAGTAACCAAACGGCAAGCCGACCTTGAGTATCGGCCTGCCGTTCGGCTTTGTACCCGTGTCCTGCTCGCGATGTCAAGTCAGTCCACATTCATTTTCTGAACATAATCTTCCAGCGTCTTGCGGAGGCTGTTGACGTTAGCGCGGGCGTCGGTCAGTTCGGCCTGGAGTTGCTCTATCTTCGTCTTGATGTCCAGGACCTTCGCGGCGAACCGCTTGTATCCGGCGCTGGAGGTGTTCCTGTATGCGTCCATGTTCGAGCGGTTGCTTTATGTTTGACGCATAACTCCTTATATTGGTTTCATAAAAATAAAAAATCCTTATGCCGGGTGAAACTGTCCACCCCAAAGCCGACGCAGGTCGTAGCGAAGTTGGAGCGAAGTTGAAGCGAAGTTGAAGCGAAGCGGAAACCCCTTGGGGGCGGAAACCCCTTGGGGGCGGAAACCCCTTGGGTGCGGAAATGCCTTGGGTGCGGAAAACCCCTTGGGGGCGAAGACTCGCCGTGGTGGGGGAACGTTTCCGGGCCGAAACGGAACGAAACGGAACGATTCGGAACGATTCGGAACGATTCGGAACGATTCGGAACGATTGGGGCCAATTGGGAACGATTGGGAACAATTCGGGCCAATTGTAAAATGCGTAAGTCCTTTGCGAGCAAGCAGTTGCGTATTTCAGGGTCGTTTTTTCGTCCATTTTAAAAAAATCACCATTGCCTATCTTACCTAAACGGCCCAAGTTGCCATTGCGGATTACGGATTGCGGATTGTGGATTCTTCGGTATTCCGGTATTCCGGTCTTCGGAGTCTGTCTTCACTTGTCAAAGAACCGTTCGGGCGCACCAAGACGCTCTTGCCACGGCGTAGCCTTAGCGAAGCCGGGCTCTATATTAACTTTTGCGTTCGCGTTTGCGCGCGCAAAGGCGAACACAAAACGGATTGCGACGACGTAAGTCCTTGGTGGCCTTGGGAAAAGTTTTTTGGGAATTTTTCGTCTCCCCGATTTTTACGTTCACGTTTGCGCGCGCAGATGTGAACACGAGCAAATCGTCATGGCGTGCCCCCCAAAAACTGTACCAGTTGAAATGCGAGATTTTCTGAAGAAAAAGGCGTAAAACATGATGGAAAGGAAAGTCTCAAATGAAAGGCAAAAATAACA
>JAUVIQ010000126.1 GCA_030592655.1 Planctomycetales bacterium
CCCCCCCCCCCCCCCCCCCCCCCCCCCCCCCCCCCCGGCCGAAACGTTCGGGGCATAAGAAATCGGTCAGTTTGAGAATTCGAGGAGCGAGCAATGAAACGCCAACCGTATCGAGCGGGGAGTTTTTACGAGGCCGGTGAGGACGCCTGCCGGCGAAGCGCGACCGGGATTCTTGACAGTGCGACCGTTCCTGCCGACTTGCCGGAAGTCCTCTTCGGTGGGCTTGTTCCGCACGCAGGGTGGGTTTTTTCAGGGCTGACGGCTGCAATGACGCTCAAGGCGCTGGCGAAGCGAGACAGACTCAAACGGGTCGTTATCTTCGGCGCGGATCACTGGGGCACTGCCGGTAAAGGGGCTATCTATGACAAAGGCGCATGGCTGACGCCGTTGGGGGAGGTTCCAATCGACGAAGAACTCGCCGACGTCCTGCTGGTAAGTTGCAGCCTGCTTCGGTCGGACGCTTCAGCCCACAGCCGGGAGCACAGTATCGAGGTGCAGCTGCCGCTGATGCAGGTCGCCTGCAACGATGTGCAGATCGTTCCGATTATCATCTCGCCTTCGCCCGACGCAATCCGCATCGGACAGGAGGTCGGCGAGGTGCTGGCGAGGGATTTCCCCGACGCCTCGGTCCTCGGCAGCACGGACCTGACGCACTATGGCCCTCAGTACGGCTTTACGCCGGGCTCGACGGGGTCGGCTGGGCTTGAATGGGCGAACCGAAACGACGCCCGCGTGCTGGAACTCATCGAGGCGATGAAGGCTTCGGAAGTCGTCGCGGAAACCGCCGCCCACCAGAGCGCATGCGGCGGCGGAGCCATTGCAGCCACCATCGCCGCCTGCTCGGCGATGGGCGCAACGGCTGGGCATACACTTAAATACACAACGAGCGCCGAGGTGATGCGGGAAGTGTACTCCCAGCAATCGGACGATTCCGTCGGATATGCAGCCGTTGTGTTCGCCTGAAACGCCGTGCTTATTTATTGACGTACTTTTCGATAAATTCGATGGCGTTGCCGACGGTCTGGACTTCCAGTGCGTCCTCAGCGTCCATGTTGATATCGAACTCTTCGTCGAAGGCTGCCACCAGCTGAACCGACTGGGTGCTTTCTGCCCCCAGGTCAAACACGAAATCGCTTTCGGGCGTAACCATATCGGGCGTAACGTTCAAAACTTCGCAAGTTACCTTGATAGTACGTTCGGTAATTTCACTCTTTTCCATGCTTTTCTCCATTCGTAGGCTGGGCCGGTTTATTCACTCAATCTAATCCTCACGTCGGCGACGCTGCTTCCCTGACCGTCCGGGCCGACGATTAACGGGTTTATATCCAGTTCGGCGATGCGTTCAAAATCAAACGCAAGCCGACCGAGTCGCAACAGGCACTCTTCCACGCTGTCCACGTCGGCTGGGCCCGTCCCGCGAGCGCCTTCGAGCAGTTTGAAGGCCCTTACCTGGCGAACCATTCTCGAAGCGGCAGACGGCGTTATCGGCGCTAAGGCAAACGTTACATCGCGGAAAATCTCCACGAACAACCCGCCAAGCCCGAACATCAACGTCGGTCCGAAGGCAGAGTCGTACTTAGCGCCGAGAATTACCTCTCGCCCGGACGGGATCATCCCGCGAACCAATGCGCCCTTAATCTCAGCCTCCGGCATCGCCTGGCCGATGTGGCTGAACATCTCATTATAGGCGCTGCGGACGGCATCGGCGTCTTTGAGGTCCAGCGCGACGCCCTTGATGTCGAATTTGTGGATAATCTGCGGGCTGACGACGCGGAGTACGGCGGGGAAACCGTTTTTTTCGGCGAACTCGGCGGCTTCGTCGGCATCGCGGCAAAGTTTGTATCCCGACACGGGGAATCCGTATGCCTTCAGCACCGTCATCGCCTGGTCCTCGTCGAGATAACCGGCCGGAGCGGCGTCAATAATCGCAGCGGCGGCATCGCGGTCCGCCGACGGCGGCTGATAATCGGCCTCATCGGGTAACTCTCGCCACCGGCGTATCCGCTGCACGTCAGCCATTGCCCCGCACGCCCATTCCGGCATGATGTAGTGCGGAATGTGAGCAGCCTGGAGGATATCGACGCCGACGGCTACGTCGGCAGCGCCGATAAACGAACATGCCATGGGCTTGTCAGTCTGCTCGTGGACCTTCACTATCCCGCGTGCGATTTCCTCGATGTCGGTCATCGACTGCGGCGTAAGAATCACCAATGCCTGGTCAACATTCGGGTCGTCCATAACAGCGCCGACGGCGGCTTCGTAACGGTCGGATCGCGCGTCGCCGATGACATCAACGGGGTTCTTTACATTCGCTGCCGCCGGAAGCGCGCCGGTGAGTTTGTCCGTTGTCGCCTGTTCAAATCGCGGAATCTCAAGCCCGACATCCACGGCGGCGTCGGTCGCCATTACTCCCGGCCCGCCGGCGTTGGTAACGATTGCCAGACGGTTTCCTTTCGGCATGGGCTGATTCGTCAGCATGATGGCGGTGTCGAACAGTTCTTCGATAGTGTTCAGGCGGATGATACCCGCTTCGGCAAAGACGGCTTCGCATATGGCGTCTTCACCGGCGAGCGAACCGGTGTGGCTGCTGGCGGCGTCGGCGCCCTGGGGCGTCCTTCCGCTCTTTATCGCGAGGATCGGTTTGGGATTGTCGCCGCGAGTTACACGCCGGGCTGTCTCTATCAGGGCGCGGCCGTCGCGGAGTTCCTCAAGGTACAGCAGGACCACATCGGTCTGTTCGTCCTGGTGGAGGTAGTCCAGCAGTCCCATTTCCGTAACGCCGGCCTTGTTGCCGAAACTGACGAACTTGGAGAATCCGATGTTCCTGTTGCGAGCGTAATCGAGAACGGCTGTGCAAAGCGCACCGGACTGGCTGAGGAAGGCAATACGTCCCTTGGCCGGCATTTTGCGGGCAAAGGAAGCGTTCAGCATTATTTTCGGATCGGTATTCACCACGCCCAGGCAGTTAGGCCCGACGAGCGAGATGTCATACTCGGCGCAGATGTCCTTGATTTCCTGCTCGCGTTTTTCGCCTTCGGGGCCGACTTCTCGGAAACCGGCGGATATGATTATCACACCCTTGACGCCCTTCTCGCCGCACTGGCGAAGCGCCCTGGCTACGACATTGGACGGAAAAACTATCACCGCAAGATCAATATCGTCCTCGATGTCCGTCAGGTAACGGTAAGCGGGAACCGAAGAGATACTTCGCTTTCCCGGCGCGACCGGATACAGCACGCCCTTATAACCGCTGGCCAGGATGTTGTAGAAAATGTCATAGGGAACGGTCCCGGGCGTCGGCGTTACGCCCATGACGGCTACGCTTACGGGGTTGAAAATACGGTCGCGCGGATACCCGCCGGGGATTGTCTCTACTGAATACTTCGTTGTGTTCGACATTGAATTCGCCTTTGTGACTTTATTTTTTCAGCATTTTCCGTCGTCCCCGACGGAGGGCGTCGTCGCGGATCGGCGCGGTCATTTCGAAAATCGCGTCCCACATCGCCTGCTCATCCTCGGTCCACTCGCACTTGCGACGAGACATTGCTATCCGGGCGGTTTCGTAGAGTTTGCCCTTCCCGAAGCCCTTGGTCGTAACGCCTTCGAGGAACCAGGCGAACGACGGGATGAACTTCGGCAACGGCTTACCGGTCGGCATTATCAGCGCCATCGCGCCGACGTAGGAACCCGTGTTCAGCAATGTTCCGATGGCGGTCTTGGTGTGGTCGCCGATAAGCGAGCCGACCTTGGTCGAACCGGTATCAATCGGCCTGCGGCCATCGAGCATTACCGACACGTCGGAGTAATCGTTTTTCAGGTCGCTGTTGGTCGTCAGTGCGCCGAGGTTGACCCATTCGCCGACGTACGCATGGCCAAGGAAGCCGTCGTGGTACTTGTTGGAGTAGCCCTGGATGATGGATTCTTCGACCTCGCCGCCGATGCGGCAGACCGGGCCGATGCTGTTGCCCTCACGGCACTTAGCGCCCAGGAGGATCGATTTTTTACCGACGTAGCAAGGCCCCTCGATCCGCGTGAACGGATGGACCTCGACATCCTCGTCGAGATAGACCGGCCCGTTCTCGGCGTCGATAACGACCATCGGGTGAATGACGGCCCCGGCGCCGATGAAAACGTCCTTGTCGCTTCCACGGATGGCGTTAGGCTGCTCAACAGCGCCTTCGATACCGTCGCGTCCCGCCGATTTGAAATCTTCGGTCAACTGCTCCGGATTCGCCAGAACCAGGTCCCACGTGTAATTCCACGTCGCCAACTCGGCTGTAATTGTCGGAAGCGACGCCTTGGCTGAATCCAGCAGTTCTTCGATTCCGCCGGTTTTCAGTTTGGGCAGGTCGTCGGCTGTGATTCGTGCGTAAAGCACTTCGCCGTCGTCGGTAACGCCGACCTCGCTCGGTCCGGTTGTGGCCACGTCGAAACCCGCTGCCTTTACCCTGCCGTTGACGATAAGCAAATCGTCGCCGGCGAGGGTGGCGGTATCGTTGACCTTCATATTCGTTTTGGCGCGATAGGAATCAGCCATGTATGCTTCGACGAAGCAGGCTATGTCAGTCGCGCCTACTTTGGCGATTAGTTTTTCAGCCAGTGTGGTCATTCCGCATCGCAGTTCCCAAATGGGTCTGCTGAGCGACAGGGGGTGAAAATTCGCCCTCTTTTCGGACGGGCCGTCGTACAAAATCATTCGCATAACAATTTCTCCATTAACATCTCGTAGGCTGGGCCGAAGGCCCACCTTTTCTACCAAAAAAGCTACCGTCTACTTCAGTGAACGCGCCACTTTCTCAAATTCCTTCGTTTCCGCACGAACCTGTTCAATAAAACTATTGTCTTCAATATCGCCGACCACCGCTTTCATTTCTTCCGGCGTCTCGAACGTAATTTGCCGGAAGTGATTTTCGTAGTCTTTTTCCCTGCTGGCGTAGGTCTGGTCGCGGATGTACTTCTGGATTTCGACGGCTTCATCGAGCGCCTTTGCCCATAATTCCTGCGTCAGTTTTTCGACGCCCAGCAACTCCAGCAGCGTTGCGAAGGCGTGGCGCTGCTTGTCGAGCGGGTATTTTTCCCACAGTTCGTCGTATCGCTCGTGGATACCGTGCCAATCGGCGATTTTGCCGGATTTAATATCGACCCGTAAGGCGTCAAAATCGTCGCCCATCACCAATTGTCCGCCGAGGTTGACCCATCTCCGGCAGCGTGGGCCTGCCAGTTCGGCGCACATGGATTCCAGCGTCGCACCGTCGTTGGCCTGCATATAAGCCATCAGATTCTTGATAGCGTAATAATGAAGCATCTGGCGGTAGGCGCGCCGGCCCTCGTCGGCCTTGAGAACAACGACTTTCCGCTGAGAGTTTTCGACGTTCGCAGCGAGAACCTCCGGCTTGTTCGCCCATTCTTCCAGCAGCGTCAGGGCTGTGAACATTTCCTCGGCGGTGTCGGGCGCGAGCGAATCGAACTCGACGTTCTGGCGTTTGTGCCTGCGGGCGTCGCGGGCCTGGAACTTCCATGAATTCCGCGCCAGCGCGTACATGTTATAAAGCCACCAGTATCCGGGCATCAGCGTCAGCCGGTCGGCGACAACGTCGTTACTGACCAGGCAGAACGGAAGCGGAACGTCCAGTTCGGCGGGATAGTCGCCCTTGGCCAGAAGGACGAAAGAAGCGAACCGGCTGTTGTGTTTCAAACTGGTGCAAAGCCCCGGCCAGAAACCACGACCGGCCTGGATCTCACCGTCGGGCGACCGACTGTTATGGTTCGATCCGATAGTCGCAGCCGCGGCGATATTGCTCTGCCCCATCACCAGCGAGGCGATAAGGAACGAGTTGTTGTGATGCTGCTCGTGGGCGGGGAATATCAGGTTGTTCAGCAATTCGCAGCAGGAGACAGTCGAGTTGTCGCCGAGATACGAATGTATCAGCCTCGCGCCGTACTTCAGGGCGCTGTTATCGCCCAGGATGAACCGCACCGCCTTGCAGCCATAGAATATATGACAGGCGTATCCGACGATACCGTTGACCAGTTCGACGCCTTCGCCGATCTGTGTCGGTTCTTCGGCGCTTGAGTTGACCGTGAGGTTCTTGAGTTTGTTCGCGCCTTTGATGTAGGCAGCCGGTCCGATTTTTACATCCTTTATGATCCGGCAATTCTTGACAACGCAGTTTTCGCCGACCGTTCCGTAGAACCCTCGTCGCGAGTCGAACATTTTTTGCGTTATTTGCCCGAAGCGCTCGATCAGGTCGGCGTCATCGCGGAATTTCGCCCAGAAACAGGCGTCCGCCGGAAGCATCCCGTCGAACGGCATGACGCTCCGCCCTCCGGCTTCGTTTATCAGGTCAAGCCATACTCGCGTTTCCTCGTCCTCGCCGTCTTTTATGATGCCGTTACCGAACTTGGCGTGATTCGTGGTGTGCATTTCGTCGATGTTCTGGAGGATAACGTGGTCGGCGATAATGTAGTGCGCGAGGTATCTGACGTGGTGGATGGCGGCGTTGTCGCCGATGTCGCAGTTGATAATCAGGCTGTTGCTCAAACCGACAGGAACGGAAAGGTCGTGGTAAATCAGGCACAACTCCTCAAGCCGACCGACGCGAACCAGACCGAAGAACTGGCAGTTTATCACATGGTGCGGGCTGAACTGATCAGCCACCAGGACGGTCTCCCAATTCTCGGCGGTGTTTCCGTTCTTGACGAGCGTTTCGAGTTCTTCGGGGCGCAGAGACCGCCAGGCGTCGGCCGGTTTGCCCGACTGCTGATTGCGCAGATAATACCCATCCTCACCGGCAGGGAGAAACTGCTCAGGGATAAAACTCGCACCCAGTGATTTCAACGGCGAAATTTCCATCGGGGTCACCTAAAAAATTGAACCACAAAAAACCTGTTCAATTACCGATTCAAAGGAACATTCGGCGATTCCTCTTTTCAACCTGTCCCTTTGGGATTGGCAATTGGCAATTGAAAATTGGCAATTGTTAAGCTCCCGGCGAGCCGGGTTTGTTCTTTTGAATCCAGTTGTAATAATCACGCATCTTGAGTTTCCCGGCCGCTGCTTCATCGGCGAAAACTATACTGTCGGGATGCAGTTGCAGGGCGCTGGCGGTAATCATACTGCTGACAGGTCCTTCCACGGCGGCTGCGACGGCATCGGCTTTGCCTTCACCATTGGCCAGGAGTATGAGTTGCTCGGCGTCAAGGATCGTCCCGACGCCCATCGTAATGGAGTAAATCGGAACGTCCTCTTTCTTATCGAAGAAGCGGGCGTTGTCGTTGATGGTCTGTTCGGTCAACGTCTTGAGTCGCGTCCGCGACATCAGGCTGCTGGTCGGTTCGTTGAAGGCGATGTGTCCGTCGGAACCGATACCGAGCACCTGAAGGTCGATCCCGCCGCACTCTTCGATCCGGTCTTCGTACCACTCGCAGTAGGCCGCGTAATTATTGGCGGTACCGGAGGGAACGTGGATGTTCTCGACGGGAACGTTGATGTGCTTAAAAAGGTTCTCCCACATGAAATAGTAGTAACTTTGCGGGTGGTCGTGCGACAGGCCGACGTATTCATCCAGGTTGAAGGTGGTAACGTGCGCGAAGTCCAGGCCTTCTTCTTTGTGCATTCGGATGAGTTCTTTGTACAGACCCAGCGGCGTCGAACCGGTCGCCAGACCGAGTACGGCATCGGGAATCTCGTTGAGCGTGTCAGCAACTATCTGAGCGGCTTGCTTGCTTATGTCTTCATATGTCGGGCAGATTACAACTTCCATTTTTTCTCTCCACTGGACGGTAATTATCCCCGCTCCGCGCGCATCCCCAAGACACCAGCCTCAAGCAAACCGGAGCAAAATTTCAACGGATTTTAACGATTACGCCGGACAAATCAAGTGTTTTCCTCACATCGCCCGTGAATAACCGGAAAAATTGCTTGATTGACAAACCGAAATGGAATAAAAGGCGTCATCTCTATTGGAAATGGATAGACACGATGAAGTTTCACCTTATAGACAGGATTGAACAGATCGAGCCGGGAAAGCGTCTCGTCGGCATCAAGGCGCTCTCGCTGGCAGAAGAGTACCTTGGGGATCATTTTCCGGTATTCCCGGTTATGCCGGGAGTGCTGATGCTCGAAGCGCTCGTCCAGGCGGCAGCCTGGCTTGTCAGACTGGAGCAGAATTTTTCCAAAAGCATGGTCGTGCTGTCAGCGGCACGGAACGTCCGCTACGGTAACTTCGTAGCGCCCGGCGGGATACTGCGAGTCGAAGTCGAACTACTCAAGACCGAAGGCGACATCACGAAATTCAAATGCATCGGAACGGTCGGCGACGGACAAACCGCTGTGCAGGGACGAATCGAACTGAAAAGTTTCAACGTAGCCGATTTCTTCGCACCGGCAGCGGCTGCCGACGAGCGGATAATCGCCCAGTTGAAAGAAGGATTCAAACTCATCGGCGGCTCCGAAGCGATAATTTGATTACAACTAAAGATTGAACAGTCATTTGGAGAAGACGAACGTCCCGGTAAAAAAACAGACAGAATAGCAGGATTACAGGGATTACCGGATTACAGGGATTTTTTATTTTTATTGTTTTTATCCCGTAATCTTAAAATCCCCATAATCCCGCTATCTTTCTTTTTCTTCGGTTTGGCCTTATCATCCAAATTCAGCAACTTCGCATTGACTTTACCGGACAAGTTCATTATAAGTCCACAGATTACACGGATTGCAAAAGAAACAGAAGTCCACAGATTACACAGATTACACGGAACAAACCGAGATAAAGCAGGAGAATATACGTTATGCCAATGACAGATGATGAAGTTTTCCAGAAGGTTACAGAAACGCTCACCGAAGCGCTTGGCGTTGATGACGACGAAGTTACGCCGGATGCAACGCTTACGGGCGACCTGGGGGCCGAATCCATCGACTTCCTGGACATCGTATTCAGGCTTGAGAAAACCTTCGGTATCAAGATACCGCCAGGCGACCTGTTCCCGGACAACGTCCTCAACAATCCCGAGTTCGTAGCCGACGGAAAAGTTACAGACGCCGGATTGGTAAAACTCAAAGAGTCAATGCCGCACGTTGAATTCGGCGACTTCGACCAGGACCC
>JAUVIQ010000237.1 GCA_030592655.1 Planctomycetales bacterium
TGCGCAACTGCGATGAATCAACGAAATCCGTCGCGGAAATACCGTCGGCTTCTCCGATCTGACGGAGTTTTTCGTGCAGTGTCGCTTCGCAATCGGCGATCTGCGGCGTGAAAGTGTTTATGTAATACTTCAGTTCGGACCCCGGTGGCGGGGCGACAGCGTCGGCGTCGCGATCGGCGCGAAGGACCGATACCGTCAGTTCGGTGGATGAATCCACAGAGATAATCTCATAACAACGCCCCTCTGACGGAACAGTCGAATAGACGCACAGCACCATACCGGGCTGGATATCCACGGATTGAAAATTGCCCGATGCACTGAAGGTCGTTCCGCTGATGGCGCCGTAATCCCCGGATGCCGGTTGCTGGGAATTGAATCCTCCACCGGTGAATACATCCGGCTCGATGGCCAGAAGGTCGCGGTCTTTACATTCGTTTGCCATTTTCTTGTCCTTGTCTTCACCTGCGGCGTCCCCCGCCTTTCGACGGGGGACGCGAAACAGGAACAGCCTTTGTTAGGCTGTATCAAGCCCCTTGATGATTCCATGTGCGTTTTCGTTACGCATTTCCATCGTGTACTCGCCGATGACTTCACCGGCTTCGTAATCGCCGATTGCCGCCAGTGGCTTGTAGTAGAAACTCCGTCCTGCAAGCGGAAGGACGCCGGTTCGGGACGAATCCAGCAACAGGACGCAATCGGCGGGAACCGCCCGACAGAGAATGACCCGGCAGACGCCGAAATCGCTCTCATAGACGCCCACCATATCGCGGTAGGCCTCATCCGAAGGTCCGTACGCCCGGCTTGAGGTGATGAAGGAGTTAATCCGGCGCTTCTGGTATCCCGACACGACGATGGTGTCGATCCGGCTTGATGCCTGCTCCCAGACCAGCCTGAGCGCGAGGTTCAGTTGCGCTTCGGTCAGGTCGGTGTCAGCCGGGAATCCGCCGACGTTGGGCTTGAAGATATTCGTCGCCAGGTGCGGGATAATTCCCTTCATCGTCCGTCGGACGCTGCTGCTGCCCTGCGGGTCGGATGACGGACTCGTGCCGTTGATTACCGTCGCTTCCAGATCGCGGAGCAGTTCGCGGAGACGCTCGGTCTTCTGGTAGTCAAGTTCGTCTGCGACGGAGAGTTTTCTCACCGCGCGGTCCGATCCGCTGACGCGAACGGCGGCGGTGAAAATCTGCGTCCAGTTGCCCTTTCGGGTGCGATTGGTGAACCGAACCGACGGAGAGTCGTCGCCTTCCAGGGCGGCGTTTCCGAGGATGTGCAGCACTTGGTCGTCGCCGAGATTCTCCGGCGTGGTTGAGCCGTAGCCTCTCGTAACGGTAATCGTTCCTGCGCCGGTATCGGTGGCCGTTACCAGAAGCAGTTCGCTCGAACCGGATGGTCGGACCTGGTCGCCAATACGGAAGCGGTCAGCGTTATCGACGCCGAAGGTCGTATCGGAGGCAGGATCGGTCCAGTCGTTATCGTCGATGGTGTCGGTGTTCGGAAGCAGTTCGTCTTCAAGCCATTCGTGATACGTGCTCGAAGCCGGCCTCACCGGATCGCCGAGGTGGTCCAGAAGCGGCGTCTCGTACGGCGAGACGATGCTTACGATGTCGGAAACGTCTTCTGCGATTTCCGGAAGCGTTGAACCGGATGAATATGTCGCTTTACCTGTAAATGCCATTTTGTTTCTCCTGTATTATCCCCCGGCAATGCCGGGGGTTTGTTTGACTAGCTCCCGGCAATACGTAGTATCGCTACGCGATGCCGGGGGATTTTGTTTAGTAGTTATTGTTTTCCTGTCGTCGCAGGCGCAGATATTCAGCTACGTCGCGTCGGTTCCCCGTTTGGGCGGCCTGTGCGGCTGATCGCGTCAGGCGAGCAGCAGCGCCGACGCCGTCAACTCGCGCCGAAGCGGTCTTCCCGGGAAGTCCCGGCGGGACGGAAGTCAGGATGGGTTTGTCCTGGAGGAGTTGATCAACGGCTTGACGCATCTGCTTTTCGTCGATGTCGTCGGCGAACGCGACGCGTTTTTCCAGTAGCGCCGTTGCGGCTTCGATGTCCGTTACACCGGCGTCGCGAAGCATCCGTTCCGCTGACGATTGCGTATGCAGCGTGTCGATCTGATGACGGAATTCGTCACGCTGCGATTCTGCTTCAGCCAACTGCTCCAGACGCTCTTCCAACTGCGTCTGTGTATCCTCGAGCCTCTGCTCAAACTGTTGGAGCGCGGATTCAGCCTGCTGGGCGCGACGACGATACTTGATCGCCTCGCTGACCGGTACAAGCCTGGCCTCCCTGTCCGAAGCGCCGACTTCGACGGGAACGTGAGGTTCCGCTTCAGCGACATCAGCAGGGGAAAAATCCTGTTTTTGCTCCGTAGATTGATTCGTCATTCGTCTGTTCCTTTCGATGTTTATTTCTTGTTGGAGATATTGAGGTTTTCAGCGTCGTATCCGAGTTCGGCAAGGACGCGCTCGGCAGGGACGCCGAGGGACGCCTTGACCTGGGCGTCGGCGAGACGCTGGCTCTGGTCTTCAGGCAGGGGACTTGGCCAGTGAATTTCGACGCGACGATCTTCAACGTCGGTTCGAAGCACGCCGGCTTGATCGAGAAGACCCAGAACAAGCGAGATAATCTTGCCCAGACCGTGCCCGTAGGTAATTCGCTTCTTCTCCGTCCGGCTGATGAGTCCGCTCAGCAGGACTTTCAGGGCAGTCGCGCTCGTCAGGTTTCCGACGTTTCCCCGAAGAAGTCCCGCTGCCAGACAGGTTACGCCGGAAATTTTGTCCATCGCCTCGCGGATTTGCTCGATGTGAATGTCCTCGCTGGGCGAACCTGCATCGTGCCCGAACTCCTGCACCGACGCGTCGGGATTGTGCGTTGACCACATCTGACCGGGTCCGACGGGCCTGTCCAGAAAATCGTCGATACCCTTGGCGAGGTACATCCTGAACGACTGGTAAGTTACGCGATATGCCCGATCGCTAAGCCGGGTGTTGAGTTCGTCCTGAAGCGGAAGCATCGGCTCGACGTCGCTGATTCCCTCGTAACCCCCTGGGGACGAGACGTTCTGGATATGAACGAGCGGGATTCGTCCGAGCGAGTTGGCCCCCTCAGCCACCAGGACGCGGTCTTCGTATCGCTGCCACCAGTCGGCCCCCAGGATTTCCACCACCTCGACGGTTTTAGGATGCGCATCACGCCGACCCGACCATCCAAAACTCAGGATGCCGCGATTGACGCCTTCGAGTTGCGACGTCTGCTTGCGAAAACATTGAATCCAGTAACGAGCGGTGCGGAAATCGTTCTCGTCGAGGATGGGGATAATCCTCGGCGCCTCTACGACCTCCAGCGTCAGCCGGCGCACAAGTTTCCCGACCTGTGGTGAGTAATGTCGAACCGCTTGTGGTGAAGGCGGGACCGGCGAGGAAGAGTCCCGCTGATTCCGGGCTTCTTCCCCTGCCGGCGGGGTGGGGTGGGAGGACAGAGGTTTATTCGCGGCGACGGGCCAGTCGGAGGGCATTCGCAGAACCACATCGACGAACCCATAGACCGACCCCATCAACGCCAGAGTCTGGAAAAACGCCTGCCCACCGTTGGCGTCAAAGAGATTTTTTATGATTGATTCGATTATCTCAGCCGTGGCCGGTTCGCGGGCCAGGCTTCGGATACTGACGGGTTTTCCGAAGAGGAAATCGACCATCGTGTGTATCCGCCAGGCGATGTCGTTTTCGATTACTACTTCTTTGCGGGCGAGGTTGGTTATGTGTTCTGCGGCGATACCGAAACGGTTGATTCCGGTAATCCTCGCCGGTAGTCCGATCTCCTGTGCCTGAAAATAGGGCCTGCTGTTGGTGTTGAGCACGTCGGCGGCAAGGCCTACAGCCGGTGCGATAGGGTTACGGAAATAATCCCAAAGCCTGGAGAAATGCAGATTCGCATCAGTCGCTTCGGCGTCCACGAGGTATCCGACGTAATCCGTTTCCAGCGTCGGGTCGTTGAAGTTTTTCAGTTCGAAACCCATATATGCTCTCCTCACCTTGGCGTGCCCCCCAAAAACTGTACCAGTTGAAATGCGAGATTTTCTGAAGAAAAAGGCGTAAAACATGATGGAAAGGAAAGTCTCAAATGAAAGGCAAAAATAACA
>JAUVIQ010000108.1 GCA_030592655.1 Planctomycetales bacterium
CGAAAAAGCACGGCTACGTCGGCCCCGGCGAGGGCGTCCCGATTCATCATATGTATCTGCCGCTGCACGAAAACTGGCCTGCGAAACTGGCGGATCATTTCAAGCCCTGGCCACCGCCGAAGGATTATAAGAAATTCCTGAAATGGACCGCTGACCTGCCGCCGATTGAAAAATGCCTCCACGAGGATTGTGGCCATGCGTTGATGGGAATAACGTACCAGTTCATCCGGCACCAGTGGGCGAAAAAATGGACTCACACACGATACCAGGTGTATCTCAACAATAAGTATTATTTCCGCAGTAAGGGCGGGCGGGGAATCAGTCTCTGGCTGCTGGATGAGCCGATGTTTGCGGACGATTTTCTGGCGCTGCGGTACTTCGGGCGACTGACGCGAGGCATGGGCGTGAGCATTTACTCCATAGTAGAATCGCTGGGCCGCCGCCGTGTCTCTGTGCCCAGTCACAAGTGGGATGAAAAAGGCCAGTTTTCAGAGGAGTACTGGGGCATCGAGACGAGAGCCGCGGATGTGCGACTACCGACCATCGACTTCCGCATCGACATTTCGCGCCCTGGGTATCAGCGCAACTGGCTGGACGGTGTGGTGGATTTGAACGTCTGCGCGGGGCAACTCTATAAACAGCGGCGGTTAATCGCCTACCACAAACGCAAATTCGGCGAGGAATACTGGAATTACAGGATGCCGCCGTCATTTGCTCCGAGCAACATCGCGTGGACGGTCTGGCCTGTGCGGAGTTACTGTTGGGGCGCGAACGGTACGCTCCCGTGGCAGACGATCGCCTCCGATGGCGATTTGACCAAGGCCGACGCCACCGCGCTGATGTATCCCGGACGGAAATTCGGTTTGGCCGAACCGATTCCATCGCTTCGCATGAAGGCATGGCGCGACGGTATCCAAATCGCCGAATTACTGCGAATGCTTAAAACCAAGATGAAATGGAACGATATTCAACTCCGCGCGTTCGTCGGCCAGGTCTGCAATCTCGACGGATGGAAAGATGGAATGAACCCGAAAGAGAACTCGTCCATAGTAACGTTCAGCCGAATCACTCCGCAAACGCTCACGAAACTGAAACGCGCGACGATACTGATGTTGTCGAAGAAAAAAACTGAACCACAAAGAACACAAAGAAAATAGAAAAATTGATTTCTCTTTGTGTTCTTTGTGCCCTTTGTGGTTCATTCTGTTAAGCGTTCTTATCCTTCCCGTTTCAGTTTCGTTCTTTCGCGCGTTGTTCACCGCGTTGGACGGCGATGATTCCGGTGCGCGAGAGTTCGCGGATACCGTAAGGTTGCACCATGTCGATAAACGCCTCCAACTTCGCTTCAGGCCCGGAAAGTTCCACCGTCAGGGATTGTTTGGCGACATCCACGATTCGCCCGCGAAACAGGCCTGCCAGTTCGACGACTTCCGCACGTTTTTCAGGGGTTGCCGAGACACGGACGAGCATCAGGTCGCGCTCGACGTAGTCAATCTCCTTGAAATCGCGGACTCGAACGGTCGTAATAATCTTCTCCAGTTGCTTTCGGACCTGTTCGAGCATGTGGTCGTCGCCGATGACGACGATGGTCATTCGGGACAATTCCGGATCTTCAGTCCGTCCGACGACGAGCGAGTCGATATTGAACCCGCGTGCTGCGAACATCCCAGCCACATGCGCCAGGACGCCCGGTTGATTCTGAACCAATGCGGTAATGACGTGTTTCATTTTACACCAACCTTCCCATATCCATTTCGTGCAGGCCCTTACCGGCGGCGACCATGGGGAAAACGTTTTCTTCCGGTTCGACGCTCGCAGCCAGGACGACCGGACCGTCGTGTTTGAGCATTTCGTTTATTGCGTCGTCCAGTTCGCCCGGTTCGGTAGTGCGGATTCCCTTAGCGCCGAAGGCTTCTGCGATCAGCGACAAATCCGGACAGGGATGTTCGGTGGCGGAATACCGCCGTTCGTAGAACATCTCCTGCCACTGGCGGACCATTCCGAGGTAACAGTTGTCCAGCACGACGACCTTGACGGGCTGATTGTAATGCACAGCCGTTACCAACTCGCCTACCGTCATCGCGAGCGATCCGTCTCCGTCGATATCGATGACGGTTTTACCGGGGTTTCCGAACTGTGCTCCGATTGCCGCCGGTAGTCCGAAGCCCATCGTTCCGAGTCCGCCGGAGGTTATCATCCGCCTCGGTTTGCGCCACCCGTAAAATTGCGCCGTCCACATCTGATGCTGTCCGACGCCGGTGGTGATAATCGCATCGTGGTCGGTGAGTCGTCCGACGGCTTCGACGACCTGCTGCGGCTTGATTTTCGCTCCGGTGTCGTAGTGGAGCGGATAGGCCTTTTTCCATTTGGCGATTTGCCCCAGCCAATCTTTGCGCTGCTTCGATTCGATCATCGGCAGCATTTTTTCGAGAATATCTTTTGCGTCTCCGACGACGGGGATATCGGTTTTGACGTTTTTGCTGATTGATGTCGGGTCGATATCGACGTGGATAATCTTCGCGTGTGGTGCGAACGTTTCGACCTTTCCCGTAACGCGGTCGTCGAATCGCGCGCCGACGGCGATGAGGCAGTCGCACTCCTGGATGGCGTAGTTGGCAACGGCTGTGCCGTGCATTCCCGGCATCTGAAGCGCCAGCGGGTCGGATTCGTCAAACGCTCCAAGCGCCATCAGCGTCGTGGTAACGGGGATATTTCCTCGATGCGCCACTTTATCGAGTATCTCCGAGGCTTCGGAGATAACCACGCCGCCCCCGACGTACAGAACGGGTTGTTTCGAGGCGTTAATCGCCTTGGCGGCGGCTTTGACCTGGCGAATGTGTCCGGTGAGCATCGGTTTGTATCCCGGAAGGTCGATTGTCAGGTCCGGTTCGGTGGACAGTTCGTTGCTTGTGGCGTCCTTGGCAATGTCGATGAGCACCGGTCCGGGGCGTCCCGTCCGGGCGATGTAAAACGCCTCGTGGATCGCTCGACCAATATCCTCCGCCCGCTTTATCAGCATGTTGTGCTTGGTAACCGGGCGAGTGATTCCGGTGGTGTCAGCCTCTTGGAAGGCGTCGTTTCCGATCAGGGCGCTGGTAACCTGCCCCGTAATCGCGACCATCGGGACCGAGTCCATGTAGGCTGTGGCCAGACCGGTTACCAGGTTTGTCGCGCCTGGTCCGGAGGTGGCGATGCAGACGCCGACTTTACCGGTCGAGCGTGCGTACCCGTCAGCCATGTGCGCCGCTCCCTGCTCATGACGGGTTAATACGAACTTAATCGGGGTCTTGTACAGTGAATCAAATATCGGGAGCAGCGCCCCGCCGGGAACGCCGAACAATACCTCGACACCCTCTTCCAGGAGCATCTTGTGGAACAGGTCGGCGCCGGTCATTCCGGCGTAACCCTTTGTCCGCTTCGACGCGGTTTTCGTAGATTTCGACATCTTCCATAC
The DNA here is from genome assembly GCA_030592655.1 of Planctomycetales bacterium. Taxonomy (GTDB): domain Bacteria; phylum Planctomycetota; class Phycisphaerae; order SM23-33; family SM23-33; genus JAUWNJ01. The sequence continues at coordinate 3,455 of JAUVIQ010000108.1, forward strand.
CTGCCTTTCGTCATTATCTCATCGTCCTGACACAGCGTATTGCTTTACCTCAAGGGAAAAACAGTAGGGGGGTTGGCCGCTTCAAGTCCGCCGACGGACTTTCTAAGCGACCTTGCGTACAATGACCGGCAGCGCAACAACAAGGCCCGTCTCAAGAACGACGGCTGAAGCGGATAGAGATTTCAAGTTGGTCGCTATGATAGTTTTCATCGTTATTACCGTATTATACAAGCGTTCTCCCGAACCGTCAAGTGCTACCACGGATTTAATGAGACAACCCGGCAATGATTTTTCATCTCGTCGGGCAGATTCGCGATGGCTGATTCGGCTTCGTTTGTGTCGTCGCAGATGATGAACATCGCACTGCCGCTGCCGGTAAGATGCACCGGAAGATGAGTCGCTTCGGACAAATGGGAAGAAATCTCCGCCAGTGGCGGGCAGACCTTCTTCGCAGCGGATTCAAGGTCATTGAATAACTCACCTCGCCACCCCGAAACAGGACCATTTGGTTGCGGATTGCGGGCCCTCGGTCCCGTGGGGATTGCGGATTGCGGATTAACTGCCGCATCGTAGGTTGCGTAAACCTTTCCGGTCGGGCAATGCAAATCAGGCAGATACAAAATTGCATGGAACGGATGGACCTTGACGGGTTCGATAATCTCGCCTCGTCCTGTCATTCTGACTGCCGGGGCGGAAAGGAACAAAGGCACGTCCGAACCAAGCGAAGCCGCCATGTCGGTCAGATGTTCATCGGTCAGGTTGAGTTTCCACAGTTGGTTCAACGCCATCAGCGTCGCGGCTGCATCGCTGCTTCCACCGCCCAAACCTGCGCCGGTGGGGATACGTTTGGTCAGTCCAATGTCCACGCCCCCAACGGGGCAGGCGGCCGCCGGGTTTAGCAACTCCGCTGCCCAAAGGACGAGATTCTCTCCGACCGGCCCGCAATCCAGGCCTGTACAGGTCAGGTTGACCCTGCTGTCCTTGCGTCGGCGAAAGAGCAATTCGTCGTACAGCGTAACCTTCGCCACCATCGAATCGAGTTCGTGGTACCCATCCTCTCGCCGGCCCTTAACGCGCAGAGTAAGGTTTATCTTCGCCGGCGCACGCCAAAGCAGCACACCATCAGCGATCAGTTCATGCTGCACTTTCTCGGAACAAAACAGATTCATCTGAATCCCTAATCTCGTTTAGCCGTCGTCGGCCTGCGGTGAGCGGTGTCGAACCGTACGACGACGTTTTCCGATTTTATTTTCCGTACCGTCCAGAAGTCTTGCGATATTACTCCGATGGCGGAAGATGACAAGCCCCGCCATTGCCGTTGCGAACGCCAGTAGTGGCCAGAGTTGCTTGATGCGCCAACCAACCAATAGGCAATATCCGACAAACAGAAGTGGGAATGCCCCTGCTGCGATAATCGACGCCAGCGAGACGTACCGGCTTATAAACACCACGGCGAGCCAGACACCAAGTGCCGCCAGACCCGTTCCTGTAAAATACGGATAAAATCCAACCAGCACGCCCAGCGAGGTGGCTACGCCTTTTCCGCCGCGGAATTTCAACCAGAAACTGAAAACGTGCCCGGCAATTGCGCCAAACGCCACCGCCAACCAGACGCCCTGTTTATACGCTGAGATATCCTTATCGCCCGACCCGTGCAGGTAAAGCCCAACCAGCAGGACCGGCAGCAGCCCCTTCAGCACGTCGAGCAGGAAGCACACGTATCCCCATTTTTGCCCGACGACTCTTCCGACGTTTGTCGCGCCGACGTTCCCGCTGCCGGCTTGGCGGAGGTCCAGGCCGTGGGCGCGAGCGATAATCACGCCGAACGGCGTCGAACCGATTATATACGCCGCTAGGGGGAAGACGCCGAACAGGATTATCGGGTTGTTACTCATCTTTCGACAATCTCGTTGTAAATTTTTTCCAATTCATCCACTTGTCGGGTATTTGATGCGAAATCGGATGTTTTCCGGCAGGCATCAGTCATATCCATCCGCTTCTTCGTATCCGACAATTTTTTCATTCCCGCGACGATTCCGGTTTTGTCCTGTGGAGAATCGACCACTACGCCGGCTCCGCGTGCAAGCAATTCCGCCGCTCCGTTAAATCGCGTCGTCAACGACGGTACGCTCCAGCGGAGCGCTTCCAGAATAACCCGGCTACAGGCGTCCTGCCAGCTGAGCAGCACAACCGCATCAGCGGCAGAGTATAACTCGAAAATATTCTCAACGACCTGCTCAAAAACGACCCGCTCACCCACGCCGCACCGCCCGGCCAATCGGAGATAACGATTGGTCTTTCCACCGCCGACGATTACGAGTCTCGCTTCGGAGGACGAAAAATCGACCAACGCTTTAATCGCTGCGTCGATACCTTTCAGTGCGAAATTGTGCGCAACGGCCAGGAAGACAATATCTTTTTCGCCGACATACCATTTTTGTCGCCATTGTGTCCGCCAGGTTTGGCGAGTTGCTTCATCGACCTGCGGTATTTCAACGCCGTTATAAACCAGACGGACGTTCTCGCGTCGGCCATAGTGGTTGGCGAACTCCTCGACGACCATCTGGCTTACGCCAAGGCACATCACAGATTTATCGGCGACGATTTGTTTTTCCATCTTTAATTCGCATCGCCGTTTGGGATTGAGCGGCAGGGCTGTTCGTCTGATTATCCTGCCGAGCGGGCGGAGTCGCTTCGCCTTTGCTTCGAGTTGTCCGGGGATCGTCCCACCGCGAGGCTGATAGACGTTTGCCGACGGTATGGGAAGCGTGGCGTGAACGATGTCGTATTTCTCTCGCTGCGTGAATTCCCGAACCGTTTCGGCGAATTTCGCCGGCTGACTCAGCCCGGCGAAGCCTAAAGGCAAGACCTTAACGCCCGTAAGATCCAGGTTGCCTTCCTGGCACAGGACGGTTACGTCGTGGCCTCGGCGGGCGAGTTCAGCGGCAATCTCCGCGACTGACCGCTCGCGCCCGCCGCGTGTGGAGTCCATCTTCTCGATGACAAGTGCAATTCTCACCTGTCCGGTTCCTTAAAAATGGGCCGCAGAGACACAGAGAACGCAGAGAAAAAATTAAATAAAAGATTTCTTTTTTTGATTATACTTCACCTCTGTGCTCTCTGTGTCTCTGCGGCCCGATTGTGTTGTCGCCGGCGCATTGAGGCAACTTTTCGGTTAATCGCCTCCGACCATATCCTTGCATCTCCGGTGTCGGAAAGATAGCGCCGCAAAAAATCATCCCAATGCCTGTTCACCCACGCCGACGGCATCGAGTACTTTAACTGCGCCAGGTCTTTGACGCGCCATCGGAATCGCCGCAATTTCGGCGCGAAGACCCGCGCCAGGTCGATCAAATATAATTTCAGGCCGGCGGGCGTTTCGTCCAGGAATATATGCGAGGCGTAAAGGTCGCGGTGAACGCAGCCGCAGGAGTGAATCGCGGCAACCAGATTGACCAGTGCGTCATTGAACCGTTTCATAACCACACCGCTCAGGTCGTGGCGGGTCAAAAAATCGTCAAAGCATCGTTCCAAAGCCTCGCCGGGCACAGCCGTTACGATAATGTAACTCCGCCGGGGGCTTAAGGCGTCTCGTTCTTCGCCCATTGTTACGGCGTTCATCGTCGGAACGCCGCCGGCCTGGAGTCGGCGGATATTTCTAAATTCACGCCTGGCTGGGCTGGTACGCCACAACCGTCGCAGCCAGGGCGTCAGCCCGTAACGCTTCAGGTACCACTCGACGGTTTTTCCGGACTCATCCGTCAACGATAGGCGAAATCGCCGTCGGGTCCCAAGCCCCGGCTTGGACAGCTCTTCGGCGCTGGTGTAAGCAAACGCGCCGTCCAGCGTGTCCAGGCCCTCACGCTTCAACAGCGAAATAGGGGACGCTAACCTATTTTCCTCACCATATGATGCCTTTGTTTCCAACCTGGCATCACCACCCTGCTCTATTCTCACGGCTCGCGCAACGCAGGAAAATAGGTTAGCGTCCCCTATTTCGCGAAGTAATTCCTCTGCTGCACACAGAACCATCTCCGGGGTGATTTTCAACATGCACTGATGCTGCTCAGGCCCGGTCGGCAGAGGGCAAGCCTTTTTTTGGCAAGGCCCGCAGGGGATGTCCATGCGGACGATCCGCTCGTTATCATAATAGATTTTTGCCCAGTCCGGATCGGTCGGCCCGAAGACGGTAACGACCGGGACGCCGAAGGCGGCTGCGAAGTGTCGAGGACCGGTGTCGTTGGTAATCATCAGGTCCGAGATGCGGACCATCGCCTTTAGCAGGCCGAGGGAATTTTCAACCCTCGCCAGATTCAGCATCGGCGGATGCTTCATCGCGTCTTCGACCGCTTCGGCGATGGTTTTTTCGGCGGGTCCGGCATTGATGATGATTTGCGCTTCGCTGCTTTCGATAAGCCCGTCAGCCACATCGGCGAAACGGTCGAGCGGGTACATCTTGGCTGGGCCATACGAAGCGCCGGGATTGAGCAGGACGATAGGTTTTTCCTGGTTCGCATCGGCTTCATTGAGCAGCGTTTCGGCCTTGCCTGCGTCGGCGTCTGCGACGGTGAGTTCCATCCGCTTGTCGCCGGTATCGCAGCCAAGGTATTGGGCAAGTTTGAGATAATAATCCAATGCCGGTACGACGGTGAATTTACCGTCGGTATCGCGCAGCGGCGGGATTTTATCCGTCAGCAGCCAACCTCTTGAGTCGCGATTGTAACCGATTCGCCGGCTGACCCCGCCGAGACGTGCGATAAGCGCGCTGCGGAAACTGTTAGTCCCCAGCACCGCCAGGTCGAACCGCTTGCGGCGAAGGGCGCGAAACTCGCCTGCTATCCCGTCGGCGACGATGATTTCGTCTGTCCACGGATTCGGCGTCAGCACCGCTGCCGGTGCGGGTCGGGCCAAAATCGCCAGGTGCGCATCAGCGAACCGCTCGCGTATCGCACGCAGCGCCGGCGTGAACATCACCGCGTCGCCAACCCAGTTGGGCAAAAATACGACAATCCGTTGTGCCTCATCAGGCATGTTGGTATTGTATAGGCAAATTCAATTGTAGCACAGGTTTTCGGTATCCGCCGCTAACACGCATCGGCTTGGAGATGAAAATTATGAGTAAATCCGGTCTTGGCGTTTCTATCGACACGTTGTATCGCCGTATGGTGGATGAAACCAAACAATCGCACGGTTTCGGTTCGCGGAAGGGCGAATCTCTCCGCGCCTGGCAGAAGCGACTGCATAAGAAATTGCTGGAACTTCTGGCGATTGTGGGTCGTCCTCGTCCTGCTCGGCCGGTGCGGTTCGTCCAGGAAGAGCGGATGGACGGTTACATCCGTCGTCGCGGATATATGGTGGCTGACGATGAACTGGCTGTACCGTTTTACGTGCTGGAACCGGACCCGAAACCGTCCGGTAAGATGGGCGTCTGCCTGGCGGCTGTCGGGCATGCCAAATGGGCCAAGGATACACCCGTCGGAATCATACACGATGAGGATGATCGCAAGTTGATCGAGGATGGTCAGCGCGACTACGCCGTGCAGGCTGTCCGGCGGGGATATCTGGCGATCTCACCGGACTGGCGAGGGATGGGTGAGTTGGTCCTCGCCCAGGACCTCAACGACGAACGCAACGGGTGTTGGCAACTGGCGAACCGTTCGGCCCAACTGGGCAGGCCGTTGATGGGGCAGCGTGTCTCCGACGCGATGCAACTTCTGGACTGGGCTTTGGCCCGCAAGGATACCGACCGGCGTCGGGTCGTGATGACCGGAAACAGCGGCGGCGGAACAATGACTCTGTTCACGTCGGCGGTTGATAAGCGTATCACCGCATCAGCGCCGAGTTGCTATTTCTCGACGTTCGCCGGAAGCATAATGGCAATGTGGCACTGCCCGTGCAATTTCGTCCCGGGCATCCAGCCAGTGGCCGAGATGTCCGACCTGGCGGGACTGTTCGCGCCCAAACCGATGCTGATAATCGCGGGCACAAAGGATACTATCTTTCCCATCGACGCTGTGCGTGAAGGCTTTGCGAACCTGAAGAAAGTCTATGCCGCAGCGGGGGTCGCCGACAATGTTGAACTCTACGAAGGCCCCGGCGGGCATCGCTACTACTCCGCCCGCGTGTGGGATTTCTTCGGAGAAAAATTACCCGAATAGTTGTTGCGTCAGGGGCATTAGTTTGCTTTATTCGTGGAAGTGATTTTCGCATCTGCCCAGGAGTCGAATTGTTCAACGTCGGCGATTTCGGTTTTTCCGACGAACATGACCTCCAGACCGGTTTGAGTGAACGCC
>JAUVIQ010000207.1 GCA_030592655.1 Planctomycetales bacterium
CGCCCGTTACGATTAAATCTTTGCCGACGACGGCGAGTTTCGTGCGAAACCTGAAGTCCGCCCCAAGCTGCTTCATCGCCACAGCCGACGTGAGGATTTTCTGGTTGCTGGCGGGTATCATCGGTTTGGCCGAATCGATGTCGCACAGGGTAGCGCCGTCGGCGAGATCAATAACATGCAGGCTGACGGATGTTCCGCCGCCGGACTTCGGCGAGCCCAGCCGGGCAGCGGTGCAGTAAGAGGAAACGAGGGTTTTGAGGGACTTTTCGAGCGACGTTTCCTCGCTCAAAGCCGGCGCGGTCGCCAGGCTCAAAACAATCATCGCCGACAGTATTCGCAATGCCGGAATGTGTTTGTCGGTTCGGATCACCATGGTTCGATTACATCGCCGAAGCAGGTTCCGACGGCGCGGGCTGCCAGTATCAGCGAATCGTCCGCCTGGACTGTGCGAATCTTCCCGGCGATGGAATCTATCTGAACCGCGTCGATTTTCCCGTTCTTGACGACGACAAGTTCTCCGAACCTTCCATCGGCCAATAGTTCCGTAGCGTGGTGTGCAAGCACGGTCGCCAGGACGCGGTCGAATGCCGTCGGCGTCCCGCCCCGCTGTATGTGCCCCAGTACAATGGCCCGGCTTTCCAGACCGGTGAGTTTCTCGATCTCGTCGGCGACGTACTTTGCCACGCCGCCGAGGCGGATCGGTTCGGGGCTGGACTCGTCAATGTGGTTGACGACCATCTCGCCACCGGCTGGATAAGCGCCCTCGCCGATAGCGATAAGCGTGAAACGCTTCCCGTGCTTGCTGCGACGTTCGCACGCATCAGCCACTACGTCCAGTTTGAACGGTATCTCCGGAATCAGGATAACGTCGGTACCGCTGGCCAGACCGCTCCGCAGCGCCAACCATCCGGCGTATCGCCCCATCAATTCGACCACCATTACGCGGTGATGACTTGAAGCTGTGGTGTGTATCTTATCCAGGGCGTCCGAACCGGTAGCCACCGCGGTATCGTGCCCGAATGTAATTTCCGTACCGGGAAGGTCGTTGTCGATCGTCTTTGGCACGCCGACAATGTTGAGGCCTCGATCGATAAGTTTGGCTGCACCGGCCATTGTCCCGTCGCCGCCGATAACGACTAACGCATCGAGTTTGTGCTTCCGGCAGTTCTCCAGCACCCGGTCGGTTACGTCCTTATCGACCCACTTGCCGTTTTCGAGCACCTTGAACTGGGACGGATTGGCCTTGTTGGACGCGCCAAGGATCGTCCCGCCGACCGTCAGGATACCTGAAACGTCCGAGACGCTCAGCGGACGGATGCGGTCCTCAATCAATCCGAGGTAGCCGTCTTCGATACCGAAAATCTCCAGCCCGAATTTAAACATCCCCGTCTTTGCGACGGCGCGGATAACGGCGTTCAGTCCCGGACAGTCGCCGCCGCCGGTCAGTACGCCAACGCGACGAATCTTTGACTTCGTCATTGCTTTCTCCATAACCACAATCAGACCCAGCCTCGCACAATACCATTTATCGGCAGGACGCTTAAGTAATTTGTGCATATTATCATTTTTCAACCGGCGTTCAGTGAACCAACTGTAATAAAAGAATCCGCAGGGATACAGGGGATACACGGGATATAATCATTTTTTCTTTCTCTTGTTATATCTTTATCTCTTGCATCCCCTGCATCCCTGCTGATTTTTCCCCTGAAATTATTCTTTTGTAACACTGGCGGAGGCTGGAGACATCGTGTAGAATCTGCCTGTCGGGGTTTTTTAGTTGTCATTGTCATTGAGGGTATGACTGATGGATCAACAAACACCAGCCGAACGACGGAATCATAACCGGCATCCACTCTCGATAACCGTGCAATTCTACCACGGCCCAAGCCAGCGTGAATACCCCGCCCGAAGCGTGGACATTTCCACAGGCGGGATGCTGATGTACGTCCCGGTCGGAACGCCCGTATCGACGGGTCAGCCAATCCGAGTAACTCTCGGCAGCCACGACAGACCCGAATTCGCCGGACTAAGCGAGCAGCCGGTAGATGCCACAATCGTCCGCGTGGATCGCAAAAAAATGATGGACATCGGACACATGCCCGTCGGCGTACGCTTCGCGTAGTAGCTTAAATAGGGGACGCTAACCTATTTTGCGATTAACAAACTACCAATTGACGCTGATACTGATTGGAATGATAGGGAGAAGAGGCAAAAATAGGTTAGCGTCCCCTATTTAAGCCTATTTCCCCCGGATGTTGTAGGCGAAGAGTTTGTCTGCGTGGCGTACGTATAGCCGGCCGTCGCAGACGACCGGGTGTGCCCAATACAATCCGTCTCCGCCCTTCGGTAATTTGAATGAGCCGGCGAGCCTGTGGGCCTTCGGCGTAGCCTTGACCAGGGACATCGTTCCCCGTTCGTCCAGGCAGTACAGCATTCCGTCGGCGTAGGTCAGGGAGCCTTTGCCGCGCGTGTTCCAGGCCGGCTTGCCGGTCATCACGTCCAGACAGAACCACCCCTTGGACCGATGGCCTGACCCGTAAACGTGCCCATCCACCAGCACGACGCCGCCATGGTGGTTGTCCATGATCTTGTCGGCCCAGACCTCCTCAGTCTCAATGCCGCCGGCGACCGGCTTGAGCTTGACCAGGACGCTCCCTTTGCCGTAGCCGCTTGATGCGAACACATGTCCCTTGTGAAAGATGGGATCTGTTGCGTTGTTGTTCCGCCGGTTCCCGTGCTCCACGCTCCAGAGCAGATTCCCGTTCTTGGCGTCCACGCTGAAGATGACCGCCGAGCTCATGCTCAGAACCTGCCGGAAGCCTCCGAACTCCGCGATCACGCAAGAGCAATAGCCCGCCGTTCCCTTGACCTTGTTGTTCGCCCACACGAGTTTGCCATCCTTCTTCTCCAGGCACACAATATAGCCTTTGGCGCCGCCGGGACAGCAAATCAACCTGTCGCCGTCTATCAGGACGGACTCGGCCAGGCCGTACGTCGGCGGCTTGGCGTCGAACTCCTCGAAAAGGTCCTTGTGCCAGATCTCTTTGCCGCTCTTGGCGTCGAGGGCGACCAGTCGTCCCAGTTCGCTCAAATGGTACACCCTGCCCCGGTCATACGTCGGCGTGCTGCGCGAACCTGTGTACCCGATTGCCCAGCGACGCGTCGTCTTCCAGGACCGCCCGTTCAACCTGCGCCACTTCTCCTTGCCGTCCAGGTCAAACGCGAACACGTGCGTCTGTTTGTCGATCATCCCTGCCGTGTAGATCAGCCCATCGGCAATCGTTACGGAACTGTAACCTTTTCCCAGCCCGGATGCGGTCCACAGCAACTTCGGACCACCGTCAGGCCACTTCTTCAGAAGTAACTTCTCGGTCGATTTGTTGTCCCGCCTCGGCCCGTGGAAACAGGGCCATTCGGGCTTGGGCTTACCGGAGCCAGGTTGAGAGAAGAGCAGGCCTAATATGATTGCCGTTAAGGTGAACGTGCGCATGGCTTCTCCCGCTGACGTAAGCGTCCGGGGCCGTCCCAGCCGAGTATCGAGTATAGATTACACGAAAATGCTTTCAGCCGCAATTTAGCAATTAGCGTATCCGGCTACCGACTACCAAATCCTCCGGTTGCAAAAGCCGCCGGCCTCTGCTATCGTCTCTGCCATACCAAGTGGAGTTTTTGTAGATGCAGATGCACGTTATCTGGATTCCGTTTCTGTTCGTTCTCGGCGCTTGCGTGGGCAGTTTTCTGAACGTGGTGATATACCGCCTGCCTCGCGGCGAGAGTATCGTCTTCCCCGCAAGTCATTGCCCGTCGTGCGGAAAGGCCATCAAATGGCACGACAATTTCCCCATTATCAGTTGGCTGATGCTGCGTGGGCGGTGCCGATGGTGCAGCCAGAGTATTTCGCCACGCTACCTGGTGATCGAACTGATAACGGCGGTGCTGGTGGCTGGTTTGTATGTCTGCTATTTCGTATTGCGCCTCCGCGACGGGATAGGCACATTTTACGAAGACTGGCCGATGTTCGCCGCTCATGCGGCCTTACTGTGCGGCCTGCTGGCGGCTTCGGCGGTCGATATCGAACTGTTCATCGTGCCACTTCAGGTGATGTGGGTTTGTTCGGTTGTTGGGATAGCGGCTGCGACCTTCAGGCCTCATGCTTTCAGTCAACCGGTATCACCCGCCCTTGCTACGGCATCGGTCGGCGCTGTCGTCGGCCTGTTTATCGCGCTTGTACTGCTTCGGCTGGGATGGATTCAGCAAAGTTTCCTCGACGCCGACGATAAAATCGTTACGGACGAAAAAGAAAGCACCATTGCAATTACCGCACAGGACGGCGTGAACCCGCGAAAGGAAATCCTCCGCGAAATACTGTTCCTTACCCCGGCAATCGTGCTGGGAGTAGCGGGATATTTCATCGCGATGCGAGTCCCCGCCGCTGAACGATTTTGCAACGACATTTTCGGCGAAATCGCAATATCAAAAAACCTCGCATCGGGAATGGGGGCGGTTTTCGGGATGCTTATCGGCGCTGCCTGGATATGGGGGGCGCGGATTTTCGGAACTCTCGGATTCGGTAAAGAGGCGATGGGGATGGGCGACGTTCACATCCTCGCCGCCGTCGGAGCGGTGGCCGGCTGGAAAGTCGCCACGCTGGTCTTTTTCGTCTCGCCGTTTTTCGGACTGGTCTGGGCACTGCACTCGTTTATCGCTCGCGGAAAGCGTGAACTACCCTACGGACCCTGGCTGGCGCTGGGAACGCTGGTCGTGCTGCTGTTTTACGACGTTCTGGTTGTTTTTATATATCGTTTTAGCGCCTTGATTGCGCCGAGGTTGGGATATTCATTGACGACAGGGACGGCGACTTTCTCTACTGCAACGAAAGGGTGGCGGAGATCTTCGATCTGACCATGGAGGAGTTTATCGCCCAACCCCCGTCGGCGCGCATCGTGGGCGAGGACTACGAGAAGATGATGCGCTATCACAATCTCCGAATGGAAGGAAAAGAAGCGCCGTTAAATTATCAGATCAAAGCCAGAAAAAGAACTGGAGAAGAGATATTTCTTGACGTCAACGTCGTGGTCCTGGAAGATGACGGCCGGATAAAAGGGACGATGTCCTATATCAAAGATATTACCGAGAGCAAGAATATC
>JAUVIQ010000229.1 GCA_030592655.1 Planctomycetales bacterium
CCTGGTCCTTGCCGGCGTGTTCCTGCACGATGCGGGAAAGAGCGCGGAATTATCCTCCAGCCCAGCCATTCGCTACACCGACCGTGGGCAACTCATCGGGCACATCACCATCGCGGCGATATGGGTCGGCGAAAAGGCAGCCGCTCTGGCTGACGAACTGGGCGAACCGTTCCCGCAAAGAACGCTGAACCTCCTCCAGCACATCATCCTGGCCCACCACGGCGAGTACCAGTACGGCTCGCCGAAACTGCCGGCCATACCCGAAGCATTTTTCATTCACTATTTCGACAACCTCGACGCCAAGATGTACATGACGCTCAATGCCATCGAGAACGACCCGGACCACAAATCTTCCTTCACCTCGTACCTCAAACAACTCGAAACGAGAGTCTATAAGCGCAGCGGCGAACTACCGACCGGCGAAAAACACGACGAGGAAGGAAAATCGCTGTTTGAGTGAGAGCGTCTGAACGAATTAACCACAAAGTACACAAAGCACACAAAGGGAAGGAATTTCCCAAAAAAAACTTCGTGTTCTTTGTGTCCTTTGTGGTTCGTCTTTAATCTTTTTCCGTCTCGGACAGTTGTTTTTGGAGCGTTTCGTTGACTTGTCGCATCAGGTCGATGTACTCGACCTGGGCGGCTGTGAATTTCTTGAAAACGTCCGAAGCCACAAGTTTCCCGTGAAGTTCCTGCAACTTGTGCTTGTCCTCCACCTCGACGGGTTTGTTTTCATGTTCCAGTTTGGCGACCTTTTCAGCCTGGGCCTGGTAGTCCTTGAGCATCTGGGCGATTTCGCCCTGCTTGTCCATTTCCTCGCGGGCGACCCGAAGATTGGCAGCCTGGGTCGATTCGCTGATAGCCTTGCCAAGCCGTTGGGCCAGTTCGATTATGTCGGTCATTTCCTGTTCTCCTGATTTATTTCGATAAAGCATTATCTCTAAACGGAACGTCGAATCCATCATCAAATATTTTTCCGCATTACAAGCCCCCTGCAATGTAGGGGGATGATGAGTTCCCGAATACTGCCGGACATCCCCTTGCAGTGCAAGGGGCTTGTTTTTAAACAAACCTACGGGTTATCATATTAAGTCTGTCTATTTACACATGGCTACGACACGCAAGACATCCCGGAACAACGCCAAAAGGGAAATCGTCGTCCTCGGCGCTAAGGAGCATAACCTCCAGCGAATCGACGTGCGGATTCCGCGCGACAAACTGGTGGTCATCACAGGTTTGAGCGGGTCGGGCAAGAGTTCGCTGGCGTTCGACACGCTTTATGCAGAGGGCCAGCGGAAATATGTCGAGAGTCTGTCCGCTTACGCCCGTCAGTTTCTTGAGCAGTTATCCAAGCCGGACGTTGACCACATCGAGGGCCTGCCGCCGACAATCGCCATCGAGCAACGCAGCGGCAGCGCGAATCCGCGTTCGACCGTAGCCACGACCACGGAAATTTACGATTACCTGCGCCTGCTGTTCGCCCGCGTCGGCGTGCCGCACTGCTGGGTCTGCGGGCGCGAGATTACCTCCCAGACCGTTACGCAGATGACCGAAGCGATTTTCCGCCTGCCTGAAGGAACGCGATTCATGATCCTCGCTCCGGTCGTCCGCGGACAGAAGGGCCAACACGCCGAAGTCTTCCGTCACGTTCAGCGGGAGGGGTTCATCCGCGTCCGCGTCGATTCGGTCCTCTACGACCTTCAGGACGTTCCGGAACTGAACAAGAACCGCAAACACACAATCGAAGTCGTAGTTGACCGCCTTGTACTGAAACCATCAGTGCGAATCCGGCTTGGCGATAGTCTCGGCGCGGCGCTGGGTCTTTCCGACGGATTGGTAATGATTGCGTATGAGGATAATGGCATAGCCACAGGTGGCGAAACCCTGTCCCGGGGGGGCGCAAACGGTGTAGAGAGCGTTTGGAAGAATCAGATATTCAGCGCCACTTACGCTTGTCCTGAGCACCCTGAGGCGAACCTGGAGGAACTGGCGCCGAGGATGTTCAGTTTCAACTCGCCTTACGGAGCCTGCGAGGTCTGCGACGGCTTGGGGACTATTCCCGAATTCGACCCGGACCTGATCGTACCGGATAAGACCCTTAGCCTCAGCAAGGGCGCTATCGACGCTTGGCGCCACGGCGGAAAGCGGATGAACATCTTTTACAATCGCATGATCCGCCGATTCTGCCGGCACTTCGACATCAGCCCGAATACGCCGTTCAAGAACCTTTCCGCTGGTGTTCGCAAGACGCTGATGTACGGTAAGGACGGCGGTCCGAGGCGGTTCGAGGGTGTGATTCCGAACCTGACCCGTCGATGGCAGAGCACCGTCAGCGAGTTCGTCAAGCAGCGTCTGCACTCGTATCTTTCCGAGCAGCCCTGCCGGGCGTGCAGCGGCGCGAGACTCAAGGCCGCTTCCCTGGCCGTCAAAATCGACGAAAAGAACATCTGCGACGTTGTATCAATGAGCATATCCGCCGCTCGGGCCTATTTCGATTCGCTCACGTTCAACGCGGAGCGGTCGAAGATAGCCGAGCAGATTCTCCGCGAGATCAGACATCGCCTGAAGTTCATGGAAGACGTCGGCCTGGGGTATATCACGCTGGATCGCACCAGCAACACGCTGTCGGGTGGCGAAGCACAGCGGATACGCCTGGCTACTCAAGTCGGCAGCGGACTGGTGGGCGTCTGCTACGTTTTGGACGAGCCGACCATAGGCTTACACCAGCGCGACAACAAGCGAATGATAGCCACGCTCCGCCACCTGCGGGATATCGACAATACGGTCATCGTCGTCGAGCACGACGAGGAGATGATCCGCTCTGCCGATCACATAATCGACATGGGTCCCGGTGCGGGCCGGCGCGGCGGAAGGGTCGTCGCACAGGGAAAATTGAAGGATATTGAAAAGGCCCCCGAATCCGTTACGGGCAAATACCTTTGCCGGGCTATGGAAATCGAGACGCCGGACGAGCGAAGGATGCTGACGTTTCGCCATGCCCTGGAAATCCGAGGCTGTCGCCAAAACAACCTCAAGAACCTCGACGTGAAGTTTCCCCTCGGCGGGATTGTATGCGTTACGGGTGTGAGCGGTTCGGGCAAGAGCACGCTGGTCAGCCAGACGCTCCTGCGTGCGCTCCGCCGGAGTTTGTACGGTTCGCGCGACAAACCCGGCGCGTTCGAGAAACTGCTGGGGGCGGGGAAAATCGACAAGGTAATCGAGATCGACCAATCGCCCATCGGCAGGACGCCGAGATCGAACCCCGCCACTTATACCGGCGTATTCGACCACATTCGCCAGTTATTCGCCAAAACGCGAGAGGCCAAGATTCGCGGGTACAAACCCGGACGATTCTCATTCAACGTCAAGGGCGGACGGTGCGAAGCCTGCCGGGGACAGGGAACCAAGAGAATCGGAATGCACTTTCTGCCGGACGTTTACGTTACCTGCGCCGAGTGCAGGGGAAGCCGGTACAACAACGAAACGCTGGAGATAAGGTATCGCGGTAAGAGCATCGCCGATGTGTTGAAAATGCGGGTTGAAGAGGCCTTGGCGTTCTTTCAGAACTTCCCGAAGATAAAGCGGATAATCAAGACGCTCAACGATGTCGGGCTTTCCTACGTCGAACTCGGACAGGCATCGACGACGCTGTCGGGCGGCGAGGCCCAGCGGGTCAAACTGGCGTCGGAACTCGGAAAGGCCGCTACAGGCCACACGCTTTATGTGTTGGACGAACCGACCACAGGCCTGCACTTCGCCGACATTCGCAGCCTGCTTAACGTCCTGAACCGTCTGGCTGACAAGGGCAACTCCATTATCATAATCGAGCACAACATGGATGTAATAAAGTGCGCTGACTGGATAATTGATTTAGGCCCCGAAGGCGGCGACGCCGGCGGAACCGTCATCGCCCAAGGCGATCCCGAAGACATCATCCGCTGCAGAAAATCCTACACCGGAAAATTTCTCAAAAACAAACTTAATCATCGCCGCCGTACGGCTCGGCGAAGCTCACCAAAATCCGGCGGCTATTGAATCATGTATTTCTAATGTCCGGTGGACCAGGCCCGAAGGGCCGAACAGAAGTTAGCCGTGGGCGCCTGCCACGCCGTAGCCTTAGCGAAGGCGGGTGAGCCCACGGTGAGAGATGCTCCTTGTCGATAGAGCCCCGAAGGGGCGAAAGAGCATTGCAGGCAAATGGTTCTGTCGCCCCTCCGGGGCTTGATGGTGTGGGAATCGCCATTCCGGGGGCTTACGCCCCCGGCTAAATTCTGTCGCCCCGTTGGGGCTAGAGCATTTTACAAAAAGAGTGTCGTGCTAGAGATTAATGATCCGATGTATATTCCATGAAGATCGCATCGGCAGATACACGGCGACGTGCCTTGGTGGTGTATGAACAAGGCGGGAAGACACA
>JAUVIQ010000117.1 GCA_030592655.1 Planctomycetales bacterium
AAGATAATTCGCACCAGATAGAGGTATATAGACATGGCCGAGAATCAATTAGCCGCCGCCAAACTGACACCCCGGGCAGGGGACATATTCAAGGGTTTGTGGGCGTCGTTGTTTTACACTTCGGAGTCGCCGAAGTCCGTGCTGATCTGCTCGTCCAATCCCCGCGAGGGCGCTACGACCATCGCCTGCGGCCTGGCCCTGGCGGGAAGCAACGGTTCCGATAACGGCGCAGCGAACGGCGAATCAGAAATGGTCAGTTCAACCGGGCGGGTCGTGCTGGTGGATTTCAACCTTCGCACCCCCGCTGTAAGCAACATGTTAAATGTCGCCAACGGACTAGGCGTTTCAGACGTCCTGCTCGGACAAAAGGATTTATCCGAGGCGATTCAGCACGTCGGACCGGGACAGATGGACCTTTTGACCGCCGGTAGCAAGTGCGGGAAGGTTCTGGAAATCCTTCACGCCGACCGTGTCAAGAGCGTCCTGGAGGAATTACAGAAACGTTACGACCACATTATTATCGACGCCGCGCCGGTCAATCCGTATCCCGACGCACGGATACTTTCTGAGTTTGTCGGGGCCGTCGTGCTGGTTGCCCGCTGCCGGCGAACGCCTCGTGAAGTGCTTCTCCAGGCGAGAAAGATGCTTCAGACCGGCGGCGGTAAAATCGCCGGCGTCGTCCTGAACATGCGGACTTACCCCATCCCCAGGTTCGTCTATCGGCGCGTCTGACCAGGCAGCCTGCAGCGTGAGAGACTTACATGACCGAACTGACCCGGCGCAGCAAGGCGGAACCCGTTACACCGTTGCTCTCGTCGCACAATGCAACGTCCGGAGGACTGCTGTGGGTCGTACTGGCATTGGTGCTGGCGTCTGTAGCGATCGCCATTGCATACCCATCCACAATGCCGTGGTCGTTCCTCGCCCTGGCCGGCGGAGCAATTCTGATCTACTGGTCCATAAAGTGGGATGTATCACTGTGGGCATGGATATGGTTGCTTTCCTATGGCCTGCTGGAATGGCCACAGTGGAAGATGGAGTTCGCCGGATTTTTCAACATGACCGTCCCGCGATTTATTTTTATCGCAGCGGTATTTGCATTCAGTCTGCACTTTCTGCTCCGAAGAGAACGTCTCCGATACGACCGCGCGGTGCTGTGGGCAATGCTGGCGCTGCTGGTCTATAGCGCCGCCAGCGCCACGGCGGCTGGATGGTTGGCCGGCGCGACCGAACTCAGAACCCTCCCCTACTACCGCTTTCTGGGGATGTTTCTGTTCCCCTTCATCATGTTTTTCTGCGTCTATAACACCACGCGGGACGAAAGACAGATTCCCAAGGTGCTGGTACTTCTGTCGTTGTATGGCTGGTATGCGATATATATAGGTTACCTTCAGTATGCCGCCATTATGGGCGCCGAGGGCGCCAGGGCATTTATCTGGCCGGCGTATATAAACTGGCCGGCATACGGTATTCACTTCGAGCGCGCGCGGGGGGCGTTTTCGTCGGCGTATTCCCAGGGTAGTCTGCTTGTGCTGATGTTTTTTGCCAACCTGTTCCTCATCCGCAGGATACGCGGACCTTATCGCACCGCACTGATTGTCCAGGCGGTTCTCATTGTACCGGCGATATTTTTCACCGGTGTCCGCGCCTCTTACCTGAGTTTTATACTCTGCGGGATTGTCTGGTGCCTCTGGGGAAACAAAGAACGCCTCGGTAAAATAAAACTGACGCTGGCGGCGCTGGTGGTGATAATCGGCGTAGCGATGTCATGGGCAAACCTGGCCCAATCCAGGCGTGCGACCGGGGGGATAGCGCAAAAAGCGCCTATCGTAACGCGACGGATCCTTCTGGAGAGAAGTTGGGAATTGTTCAGGGAGCGTCCGCTGACCGGAGTGGGGTTCGGGCATTTCGTTGACGCCGTCCTGGAGCACCAGTGGGACCCGGGTACGATGTCGGCAATGACCTCCGGAATCCTGGTCGAACACAACCTGTTCCTCAACACCGCGGTCGAGACAGGACTGCTGGGACTGGCAGGGCTGTTATTGGTATTCCTGTTGATATACCGCCAGTCGAGACAACTGTATCGCAGGTTGCCGCCGACAGCCACAGGCTGGCTCAGCAGAGAGTTCGTCGTGCTGTTCTGGATTGTGCTTCTCAATTATTTTACGGATGCGATGTTTCGAGATATGGTGTGGCACGTGATTGACAATGGGCTTTTCTGGGTTATTGCCGGTCTGATAGTCGGATATAACCGCCTGCTGGACTCCCGATCACAAAATCAACCGGATATTTCTATCGCCACTTCAAACCAGGAGTAAAGCATTGTCCGTCTTGTCGCGACTGCTGAAGGCCGGCTCGATGACGGAGTCTCTGAGCATATATGTCCCCGCCACCATACTCCAGAGATTCGTCTCTCTGGGACGCATGTTGCTGTTTGTGTATCTGCTCAGGGAGGCGGGATACGGGCTTTGGGGGCTTGGCGTTGTAACTTTTACAATGGTCTCGTCGCTGGTAACCCTTGGCAGTAATCACGGGTTGGTGCGATACGTCAGTTTCTACGAGGCCCGGGGGCAACTTCAGGCATTTTACCGCCGGGTACGGTTTCTCATCCTTGCCCTTGCCGTTGCGATTACCGCCGTCGCCCTGGCCGGTAGCGACATACTGGTATTCCTGACGCGGTCTCCTGCCTCGCAGGTGGATGATCATCATCAACTTCACCTCTGCTGGGCGGCTTTAGCCAATGCCGGACTTATGGGATTGTATCACAATATGCTCGGTTTCCTGACAGGCATGAGGCGTTATCGGGCAGTGTCTGCCCTCGAAGTCGCCTTCGCCATCTGCTTTACAATCTCTGGTTTCAGCGTGTTGGTTGTAACGCACGATCCTCTATGGTTGATGATCGCACATTTTGTCTCGGTGCTGACGGTTTTTGTCGCGGGGATGTTCCTGTTGCAGTTAGCGTTGAAATTGCCGGAGGCAGTTGTCGAACCGTCCGGTTCCGCCGCCCGAACAAAAGAAACGCTTATCCCCGAACCCGACAGCGATGCCGAAGGGCTTGACAGCGCCATGCCGCTTCCGGTCCGAAAGGCTGATGCCGCCGAACCGGTTGGGCTTAAAGGATGTTTCGCCCGCGTGCTTCGCTTCGGATTCGTCGCCACAATCGCCGCTTTCATCTGGCAGGGCGCGGGGTATGCAAGTTTCCTTCTGACTTCGCGAAAGTACGGCGAAGCCAAGGCGGGAATATTCTTCGCCTTCCTGCCAATGGGCCAAGCGATATTGGCACTGTCCAATGCCACCTGTGCGGTGATATTCGCGCACGTGACAAGACACTGGGAGAACGGCGAACGCCGTCTGGCTGTCTCGCTGCTGGAGACAACCTACAAGGCCCTGGTGCTGGCGACGATGACACTGGTGGTGGCGCTTTACGTTACCTCGCAGTGGTGGGTGAAAATTTTCCCCGGCGGCTTCCACAATGGGCTTGTCCTCCTCGGCGGATTATTGCTGTTCTTCCAGGCGAGCATTCACCTGGCGCTTTTGAACATCCTTGCCTGGCTTCACGAAAGACCTGTTATCGCTGCGATTGCGCCGCTGTTGAGCATAGCGATAATTGTACCGCTGGCGATACACTGGATGAACCGCTCCGGACCTGAAGGCGCCGCCCTTGCATCGGGGGTCGGTATGTACACCGCAATGATTACGGTCTCGCTGGCGTATTTCCTTATCGTTCGCGCCAGGTTCCGAATCAGCACGTATCTACTCATGGCCGCCCCCGCCATGCTGCTACTGTCGAAGTGGACACTGGGACTTGTATGGATAGCCGTGCTGATAGTGACGATATCTACTACATGGTTGCTGGATGCCAGACAAAAACGGATATTGAGTTCATCAGGACGACGAATACTCAAGCGACTCAGGCCGGCGCGAACACGCATAAGTTGATTACAACAAAGATTGGAAAAAGAACGTCCCGGTAAAAAAAAACAGACTAAAATAGCAGGATTACAGGGATTACGGGATTATAGGGATTTCTTTTTACTTATTTTTATCTCGCCACAGGCGAGTCGCCGTGGCGACCTGTAATCCTAAAATCCCCGTAATCCCGCTATTTTGCCTCCGTGCCGGCTGGACCTTATCATTCAAAGAGCACTGCTAAACATTTAGGAACCATAAGTGCATGACTGAAAGCATTTCCGTTATCCTGCCTACGCATAACCGTCCGGATTCTCTAAAAAGGACTGTCCGGTCGGTCCTGTCGCAAAGCCTCCTGCCAGATGAGTTGATAATCGTCAACGACGGCGACGATGAGATACCTGCCGATATTTCCGACGAGGTGCGCGGGGCGGGTGTGCAGTTCATTTACAGGCGGCGTGATTATCCGTCGCTACCGGCTTCGAGAAACGTCGGAATAGACGCCTCAAGCGGCGGGATACTTCTGCTGCTTGACGACGACGTGGAACTGGGGCGTGAATTCCTGGCCGAGATGTCGGGGATGTTCGAGGCCGACAAGGCCGGACAGGTCGATGGGATCGGTGCGGTGGGAACCGACTTCAGCGTCATCCCAACCGCGAAGAACCGCCTGTGGGGAGTCCTTATGTTCCTGACGGGACACCTTCGGTGGATGCCTCGCAGGTGCCTGGCCAACACAAGGCGACTACCAGCGGCGCTGCGGGGACTTCTCAAACCGGCAAAATTTCTGATAGGCGGCAGGATCGGCGTCCGACGACATGTGGTCGAAGAGGTGAGGTTCAACGAGGAATTCACCGGATACGCTCTCTTTGAAGATCGTGATTTCTGTTACCGCGCCACGCAGCGATACGCGATGTTCGTCGCACCGTCGCTGAAACTTACTCACCACTTCGACAAAAACGCCAGACCCAATGCGTTCGCCTATGGCCAAATGCTGGTGACGAACCAAATCCATATTGTTGCCGAGGTGCTCGAGCCGGGCGTTGGCAAGTGGATGCTCCTGACGTGGAACATGGCGGGGTTGGTGCTGGTGCATACTGTATATATCCCGCTTGGAAATCACAAATTTCACTTCGGCGTGGTTCGGGGGCTTCTTTCGGGCATTGCCCGCGCTATTGCAGAGGGAATTACAGGTCGATCATGCGAGTCTTGATGGTAATGAGCAGGTTGATTATCGGCGGGGCGGAAACGGTCGCGCTGGAATTAGCCGGTGCGCTGAAAGGGCGTGGCTATTATGTCTCTGTCGCCTCCGTTCGCGGCGGCGGCGGAAGACGGGACAAATTCGCCCGCGCCGCGACAGTCGTCCACGACGAACTTGCCGCTAACAGGTTCGACCTGAGAGCGGCATTTCGCATCGCGCGAATCATCCGCAGAGAACGAATCGAGTCGGTAATCATCGTTGATACGCTGCGAAATGGGATGCTCTTCACCGCCCTCGGCTCGCTGCTGAGCGGGCGAAACGTCAGGATAATCTGCTGGTGCCATTCCGTCCCCGGCGGACAGGCGGGACGGTTCGTTCGTCGGCTCCGATGGTACAGATCGGTCGGGCTGCTGGATGAGGTCGTGTGCGTCAGCGATTTTCAGCGGCGCGAGATTATATCCGCAGGCCTGAAGCCGGACGGCGTGTCGGTGATACCCAACGGTGTGGATTTGTCGCTGTTCGCCAATCCCGCCGAAACCTCTCTGCCTCTGCCGAAAGATAAGCATATTATCGTTCAGGTCGCCAACGTCGTACCGGACAAGGATTTCCAGACGCTGATAGAGGCCGCTGCCCGCCTGGCGAAAAGACGCGACGATTTCCATCTCGTCCTTATCGGCGAGGGAACTGACGGGCCGGAAATCGCCCGCGCCATCAAGCAGGCCGGAGCCGACGAATTTATCACGCCGATGGGCAAGCGTGAAGACGTTCCTGAAATACTGGCCTCGACGGATATGCTCGTGCTTTCGACGAAAACCGAAAGTTTCGGTATTGCGGTGCTTGAAGGAATGGCTGCCGGACTTCCGGTCGTCGTCAGCGATGTACCGGCATTGCGAGAGGTCTTTACGCACGAATCCGAAGGGTTGAAGGTCCCCCCCGGCGATGCCGATGCGCTTGCCGGAGCGATTGAACGCCTGCTGGATGATGAAACACTCCGACATCGGCTTGGCAATACCGGTCGAAAACGGGCGGAAGAATTCACAACGGAACGAATGGTCGATAAATTCCATCGCCTGCTGACGGATTCGTAAAATGCGGATACTTCACATTGACAAGATGCTGTTTCGCACCAGCGGCGTAACGAGTTACGTTCGTGGCTTGAGCGATTATCAACGCCGGCGCGGGCACGAAGTGGTCCACTTCGGCTGCGCAGGCCCCGACGAACCGACCGGCAGGGTGCGATATTTCGACTTCACAAAAACGCGAAATCCCCTGACTCTGCTGCGGATGATCCATAACCGTCAGGCGGCGGCGGACCTGTCCCATTTCCTCCAGGGTCGGCGGATTGATATCGCGCATGTACACAATCTCTATCACCACCTGACGCCATCCGTTCTGGAAGTTCTGTCAGCCCGACGGATCCCAATCGTTATGACAGTGCACGATTACCGCCTGATGTGCCCGACGAAACACTTTCTCCGCCCCGACCGGGTATGCCTCCGCTGCCTTCCGAACCGGTTCTATCATGCCGCAAGCCCGCGATGTGCCGGCTTGGGCGGGATCGCGCTGGCAATCGAAAGTTACATCCAGCGATTCTTCCGCCGCTACTATCAGCCGATAGAACTGTTCCTCTGCCCGACGCGGTACATGCGACAAACGCTGCTGAAAACGCATCTTCCCGCAAGCAAGGCAGTCGTTCTGCGAAATATCGTCGAGCCTATCATCTTGCCGACGGATGAAAAACAGTCGGATTGCGAGATTCTGTTCATAGGCAGGTTGACTGTCGAAAAATCGCCTCATCTCATGCTCGATCTCGCCCGCCGGCTGCCCGAAGCGCATATCGTTATCGTCGGTGAAGGGCCTCTGCTGGGAAAACTTCGCGACAAAGTCGCCACCGCAGGCCTGACGAACGTAACCATCACCGGACACGTCAACCACGAGAATTTGGGTGCGTACCTGGCGCGAGCGACTGCTGTGGTCGTAACCAGCCGGTGGATAGAAAACAGTCCCCATGCTATGCTTGAGCCGATGCTGGCCGGTCGATGCGTAATCGTACCGAACCACCCGCCGTTGCGCGAGTGGATCAGCGACGGCCTGACAGGACGACTTTTCCGCCCCGGCGACGCCGACTCGCTCTCAAAAGTCGCCAAAGAAGTTCTAGGCCACCCGGAAAGTCGCAAAAAAATTGCCCTTGCCGGAAAGACACTTGTTGACCAACGGCATAACCCGGAGCGTATAATTAATCAACTGGACGGATTTTACAAGGACGCTATCGACCGATGCGTATTGCGATGATTGGTTCCCGTGGTATCCCCGCTGCGTTGAGCGGCGTGGAGCGAGTGGTCGAGGAATTGACGGTCGAGTTGACCGCCCTCGGGCATGAAGTGCTCGTCTATGCCCGCCCGTGGTACATGCGACAGAAAAAGGGGGCAGGAGCCTTTTCTGTTATAACAACTCCCGGACTATCGGGTAAAAGTGCCGATGCGCTGACCCACACCGCTACAGCCATGTTCGACGTGCTCCGGCGGAAGGTCGATGTGGTGCATATCCATTGCGCGGGACCGGCCTTGTTGAGTTTTCTCCCTTGGGCGGCATCGCTACCAGTAGTTTTCACTGTCCACGCGCCGGAATGGAGCCGGGCCAGGTGGTCGCGTCTGGGAAAACTGGCGCTGAAAGCGGGGCTGAATTGTGGAATGAAATTCGCCTCCGCTGTCAGTGCGGTTTCCCTTAATCTGTGCGATTTTCTGGCCGATGCCTATAATAGAGAGGTTGAATATATCCCTAACGGCGTCCGTTCAGTCAATTCACGCCGCCCTGAGCGAATAGCCGACTGGGGCCTGAAGGCCGAGGGATATTGCCTCTACGTCGGAAGAATCGTGCCGGAGAAGCGTCTGGACCTGCTGGTTCGCACCTGGCGTGAGATGAAAATCGCCGTACCGCTTATAGTGGCTGGCGACGGGAAGCAGGAACCGGCCTATGAAGCAGCCTGCAGACGCGAGGCGAATGAACTGATCCGCTTCGTGGGACCCAGGTTCGGAGACGAACTGGCCGAACTGTACAGTAACGCCGCCGTAGTGGTCCAGCCAAGCGAACTGGAAGGGATGTCGCTGGTGCTGCTGGAATCGGCTTCATACGGGCGGTGTGTGGTGGCGCGTGATATGCCGGCTACGCGCGACGCGCTCGGCGACGGGGTCGTAACGTTCGGAGACGATTCGGTCGAGTCGCTCGGCGAGGCGATTGTAAAGTGCCTCAACGATCCCGACCTGAGCCGAGAAAAAGGCGAAGAGGCGAGACGACGGGTTACGGAGCTGTTTTCCTGGCCTGCAATCGCCCGACAATACGAAAGACTCTACAAATGCGCGATGCAGAAATGACAATGACCCTCGACCCCCCGGCTCTGGCGCTTGCGCCGGCGCCCGCGCCGGCACAACGACTCTCGTCCGTCCTGGATGAAGTCGATAGCAAAGGCGCCGAGGATCTCCTGCAAAGCACCAATCACTTTTACGATTTCACAAAGCGAGTTTTCGACATCGTAGTCGGAACTGTCATGCTGATACTTTCGACGCCACTGATGATTCTGGCGGCAATAACGATAAAGTTGACCTCAAAAGGACCTATATTCTTCCGCCAGGAACGTACCGGCCTGAACGGTCGGACATTCACGATGTACAAGTTTCGCAGCATGTGCGCCGGCGCTGAAGAGGCCAGACCCATTCTGGAAAAACTCAACGAGCACAACGGACCGGCCTTCAAGATTAAACGCGACCCGCGCGTAACACGCGTCGGACGTTTCCTTCGTCGCAGCAGTATCGACGAACTGCCCCAGTTGATTAACGTCCTGGCCGGTAGGATGTCGCTGGTCGGTCCCAGACCATTACCGGTCGCCGAATCTGAAAATGTCCAAGGCGCAGGCCGGCTTCGAACAACAGTCAAACCCGGACTGACGTGCCTGTGGCAAATATCAGGACGAAATGAACTGACATTCGAACAATGGATGCACATGGACCTGTACTACATCCGCCATCGCAGCCTGTTGCTCGACCTGATAATCATCGTGCAGACCATTCCCGCCGTCCTGTCCGCACATGGAGCATATTAGTAGCCAGTAGCCAGGAAAAGAAGAAAGGGATGGGCACCAGGTATCTTTCTTCTGTTTTTTTACCGGCTACCGGCTACCGACTACTGACTACCAATCACCACACGCGGAGCGTGATTTATGGCGTTATTCAAAAAAGCAATAGAGCACCTTGCCGGCGGGCTGGCGAGGACACGA